>CAJTUQ010000018.1:16589-19802 GCA_910579335.1 uncultured Dorea sp.
ACTCTCCCTTTTTCAGCAGGTTCTCAAACAAGGCGCCGCTCGTATAAGCGCCGCCCCGGTTGGTGGTCACTTTCCACTCATCCTTGTCATAATCGCGGCTGCTCACCGCAGCGCCATTTTCCAAAAGCGTCACGCCAATCTGGGATACGCTGATTTCCCTCATATAGTTGTCACTGCGGTATGTCAGCGCCGCCCGCGTGCTGCCGACCGCACTGGCAAGAAGCAGCGCCGCCGCCAAAACAAACAACACATACGTTATATAATTTCTGCGGGAGGCTCTTTTAGCATTTCTTCTTCCCATAGCTACTTGCCCCCCTCTCCCGTAACGTTCCATGAAAGGTTCCAATCCGGATTTCCGTTGTCGTCATAGACGACCGGTATACATTCATGGAAAACGATTACATTAAAATTATCCTTGTCAAAATCCTCAGGTACAAGAATCTTGGCATCCAGCACGGAAGTCAGCTGGTGCGCTTTTAAAACAGGTTTATAATACCAAAAGCCGTCGCCCCCGTCATACCAATTGCCGCTTCCGTTTGCATCCTTAATGTCCACCTTTAAAAACGTATCTCCGTACAGCACCTTCACCCTGACAAAACAGTCATTGTCCGATACATTCTCTATAGTGATGTGCTTAATCATATTTTCTATATTCTCATGAATCTCCGTCTGTGTCCCCAGACGTATCACCTCGCTGCCGCCTGCAGATACATAGGTTGTAAAGTACGCCATTGAGCTTTCTATCGTCAGAGCCGCCGTCATAGCCAGAGCCGCCGCCGACATGCCAAGCACTTTTCCATACTTTCTCATTATCTTCATGTTTGTCGCAGCTCCTTCCTACTCCTGTGTCTGTAATTCCTGCTTTTCCACTATCCAGCCGCCGCTTCCGTCCGAATCCACAAAATGATTCGTCACGCCGTAGCCGCCCCGGTTCCCCCCGTCATAACGGTTCGTAAAGGTCACCGACGCTGCTTCTTTATCCCCGGCTTCCACAACAGAATCCGGTACGATGACCAAATCCCCTTCCGGCACCTTGCTGACAAGCTCGTAGCTTCCACCTTGATACTCCTCCGTGACAGTCACAGTCATCCCTGCCGGCAGATCCGGCACTGTCACCGATTTGTCCCCGGCGCCGTCCATGTCTATCTTCACATAGTTATCATAAATCACATTGCCGTTCTTATCCCGGCCTACGATGTGGAATCCATAGGAAACCGGTCCCAGCGTTTCATTGTAATTCTCCAGTCTCTTTGTAATAATCAACCGTCCTTTCTGCTGCTGCGCCTCTGCCTTCAGGCCGATGACCGGATGATAATCCCAATCATCCGAAGCATCCGGATTTTCAGTACCCCCGGCCGCATAATCATTCCCCGGAAGTGCCGTCAGATAAGAGGTAAACACATACTTTACAAGACCGTCTTTATCAAAAACCGGCTCAGCCACGACAAGATAAAGACCTGTATCAAGCCCCGTAATCGTGCCAGAAGCCGCACTGTTTTCCGTACTGCCTTCTGCTTTCTTAACCTCCACAGAAGCCGCGGGCTTTTCATCTCCCCGGTACTTTTCCGCTTCCTGAGCAAATGCCAGCCACTCCTGCGCCGTCGTATTCTCGCTGACCGTGCCAAAATCCATCTCCGAAAAGACGCCGACCGCCGTAAACCGCCCTGATACGTCTACATCCGCCACTTTATATACGGACACAGGAATCGTTATATCGTTTAATTCCTCCAGAAACATACTGTCCTCTACGGACACGGTAAGACTACACTTCGCATCCGTATCAATCGCCACGGCAGCCTGTGTGACCTGCACACGTCCGAAATATCCTATCACCAGCAGAAATGCCAGCGCCAGCAGCCCCCCGGCTCTTAATCTCTTCCTCATCTTCAACTTCTGTCCCTCCTTACGGCAGTCTATCTGCGCTTCCTGCCCTTCCTGCCAAAGATACGGCGCATGATTACAATTACCAGAACCGTCACGCCAAGACCTAACAGCAAATACAACATATAATAATTCTGAATCGCCTGCACCATAGAATCCACCGGCGTACTCTCAAGCTCCCCGTCATACGGAACTCTGTGGCCTCTCACAAGCAGACGATGGCTGTTCACACCGTAAGGCGTGCAGGTAAAAAGTGTTACATAATCCTGTCCCGGCTCTACTTTCAGCGCATCCTCCAGCGCATCAAAATCATCCTTCGGAACCATCGGCAGAATCCGGTCTACCTCATATGCCAAATCCTCATTCAAAATATGGAGGTAAAACCTATCGCCCTGCACCAACTGGTCAATATCCGTAAACAGCTTCGCACTGGGAAGACCTCTGTGCGCCGACAGGACACTGTGATTTCCCTCTCCGCCTATGGGCAGCTTTGTACCATTCAAATGTCCGACGCCTGTTTCCAGTATTTCTGTATCTGTTCCGTGGTAAACTGCCAGCTTGATATGAATCTTCGGTATGGTAACATAACCCATAATACCGTCGCCGGCTATATTAAGAACCTTCCAATATTCCGTATCTTTCAGGTTCTCCTCCCCGTCGATACCGAACACGTCCGTAAGGATACTGTTTTTTTCAAAAGTCTGGTTATAGCGTGCGGCCGCCGTCCATGCTTCTTCAAAATCCTCCTCTGTCATCCGGCTTACCGTATCGTCGTAATCGGAAATAAGCTTTGACTGGCGGTACGTATTCCACTGATTCGATATGGTAGGATACGCAAGAATCCCAAATCCTATTAAAAACATCAAACCAAACAGAAATGTTGATATCTTCCTTTTCATAGTTACTCCTTCTTTATCTCCCCCGCCGCATTTTTCTTTTTCTCTCCGGCAAGCTTTGCCCTCTTTTGCTCCCTCCGGTACAAAAAGACAATGAACAGCGCTGTAATCGCTATCCCGACAATCACCCACAGCAGATAGCTCGTATGCAGGCTCATATCACTGAGCGGAACATTCTCATCCTCCAGCGCTTTCGGGTCATAAGGAACTCTGTGCCCCCTCACAAGCATACGGTGGCTGTTCACCCCATAAGGCGTACAGGTCAAAAGCGTCACTAAATCCTGCCCGTTCTCAACGGACAAGGCTTCTGTCTCCTCCGGCTCGACTATCGTGATTTTATCCACCTCATAACAAAGTGTGTCGTCCAAAATATGCAGCAGGAAATGCTCCCCCTTCTGCAGCTTATCCAAATCCGTAAACAACGCAGCACTGGGAA
>CAJTUQ010000018.1:19852-33507 GCA_910579335.1 uncultured Dorea sp.
GCCTCCGACAGGCAGAGAACTTCCTTCCAGATGTCCCGCCGCCTGCTCTAACACATCCTCGTTCACTGTATGAAAAATGGGGAGCGTAATCTTAATCTTCGGTATCTCAACCGTCCCCATCATACCGTCTCCCGTAATATTCAAACATGACATGTAAGCTTCGTCTCCCTCTGCCTTTTCCGCATCCGAAAAGGAATCGGGGAGAACACTGGGAAGCAGCGCCGCATTATAATCCGCCGCTTTCTTCCACTCCGCCTCGTAATCAATCTGTCCCGCCGCTTCCTTCGCAGCTATAACATCACTATAATTGCCCATCAGCTGCTTCTGTCTGTAGTTGTTCCACTGGTTTGCCGCAAATGGATACAACAGCAGGGACAGCCCGCCTAAAAACAGAATTATGATAAAAAATTTGCTTATGTTCTTCTTCATTCAGGCTCTCCTTATGTTGTACCGTTCCTGTAGAAGTTGATGATATCTCCGGGGTTTTGACGCCCCGGAGACTCTAAAATGCTAAGTACTTATTTCTCAGATTTTCTGCGGCTTGCAAAGAATAATGCCGCTGCGATAATCATGATAAGGCATCCGCCGATGGTGAAAATCGTAGTACCGATACCACCGGTTGACGGAAGTGAGCTAAGCTCTGAATCGTGGAAGTTCAGTCCGTCATTAAATCCATCTATCTGCGCATATGAACCCTGTATCTCATATTCTGTCTTGGTTGTTATATGCGTTACGCCATTTTCATCTGTCGTCTTATCTTCTGTTGTTCCCTTCTCTACCAGACCTTTGCCCTCAAATTTGAGTTCTCTAAATTGCTCGTCAAGCGCATAGCCTTCCGGTGCTTTTGTCTCCTTTATCCAGTATGTCTTCTGGATATCCAGGCCGTTAAATGTGATTTTTCCATTTGCGTCTACTGCGACATTCTCATACCCGGCAACCGGCTTTAAAGATTTACCGTCAACCACTTCAATTCCCGTTACACCAGTTACATCCTCGCCTTCAGCCACTTCTGTATAAAGAGTGAACTCAGCTCCGGTAAGCGTTTTGCTTCCGTCCGCATTCGTCTTTGTAATCTCAGCAGATGTCGTCGGAATTATAACTTCATGCTTGGAACCTGTTCCGTTGCTTCCTGTTGACTCAGCCACGTTTGCTATCGTTCCCTCTGCGTCATCGTTTATCACTACTGTATATGTGATAACCAAATCTTTTCCTGCATATGCGCTGT
Organism: uncultured Dorea sp.; assembly: GCA_910579335.1. Lineage (GTDB taxonomy): Bacteria > Bacillota > Clostridia > Lachnospirales > Lachnospiraceae > MD308. The sequence goes on from CAJTUQ010000018.1 coordinate 21,078, forward strand.
TATATTTGTCTCCTTCTAAATTAGCGACAAATCCTGTCAGTCCCTCGTTTTCAACTACCGCAAAGCCATTGTTGGTAATGTCAGCGTCAGTTCCGTCTTCCGCTCCACCTTTAACTTTTACTACTACTGAACCTGTCTTAAGCGTACCGCCTTTTGTAATCGTATCCTTTATCTCAAATGATTTTGTTTCATTACTTTCAAAATAAGGATATTTCGCTGTAACCTGGTATTCTACTTCATCACCGGCCGCTACTGTCTTATCATTGTCACCATCATCTTTATTAACAATGTCCTTTGTAACCTTTACAGACTCACCTTTCGCTGTCACTTCCGCATTCTGAAGCGTACCTTCGGAATATCCGACATAAGCAATCATATTGTTATATTTGTACTCATTCGTCGTATCCACTGCCTGGATTACATATAATCCGGCTCCTCCCACCTCAAACGCTACTTTTTTGTCTGTGCCTGCTATTTGTTCCGTGGCTTTATCCGTATTAAAGCCATTGAAATTCATAGCGGACAAATTCGGATTGATTGCTCCGGCTGCCGCATCAGAGTTTGCGCCTCCGGCTTCTACCGCTGCCTTAATCTGCTCTAATGTCATGCCAAAAGTAGTATCGTCATATCCATCAACCCACTTCCATGTTCCGGCAGGGTCAAGCTCTACGATTTGTTTATACGTTACCCTTGCGCCTTCATTGAGTTCCTTTACAGTAATCGTAGCCTTCTGCGGCTTGCTTGGAGCCGCGCCCTCTTCAGGTTCTGTTGCAAATGCTGTCATACTCATTCCTAACACCATTGCCAGTGACAAAATCACTGCGAAAACTTTTTTCATTTTCTTCATCTTCCTTCTCCTTCTCTTTTTATAATTTTTATTTTCAGGGTTTCTGTGCAGGGTTTCTTCCGCACAAATCATATTATGTTTTAACCTCGCAGCACCTCCCCGTATCTCTTTCTATATGCTGTCAACGCAGCCCCCGCCATAAGCAATAGCAGGATGCCGCCGGATATAAACAGGTAGATTCCATAATCTCCGGTGCTCGGAAGTTCATAGAGATAAAAGCTGTTCGTATATAATACATTTACCGTTCCATTTGATATAATTGACCCCGATGCTTCTTTCTTTTTTAATGCCTCTTCACTTACAGGGGACTGGTTACTGATATTTATATCCGTATCACAAGTATAATCAACATTACCTATATGAACACTGCCATTCTTTTCAGTAACCGTATATATCGCATCTTTCGGTATATACTTTATCTCAATATATTCACCGTTTTTTAAATAAAATGTACTGCCATCGTGAAGGACTAAACCGGATTCTTCATCCATTGGATTGCCTTTTGCATCATACTTTGTATAAGCGTAATCATCAGGAAGCGTGCCTCCATTCGCATCGCTTAGTCTGATTTCAAACTCAAATTCATCATCGCCCTTGTATAGCTCATCACTGCCGTTTTGTACGACTGCTTTTTTTACTTTTAACCTTCCGTAGTCCTCTTCTTTCGTTTCATGTCTACTGGTAACAGACGGCAGCGTGAACTGCATCCAACAGGTAGAACCCGAAGCTCCTCTCTCCGTATAGAAAAAGGTCAGTTTATACTTGCCTGACGAGCCTTTTTGCAGATAGTCCCACAAATTAACATATTCTCCTACGGAACTATGCACACCGCCAATATCGCAGACTAATTTCTGTCCCTCAATGCCATCGCCTTCCAAGAACACCCACATATCATCATCGCCAAAGAAATAATATTCCAAAGGTCCTACGTATTCATCCGACAGCTCAAAATCCACCTGATAGGACATGCCAAAATAACTGTTATGATTCTTTCCGTCATCACTGAGAGGAAGCGAACCCCATTGCCCAGCAGAATGCGTATAATCTTTAGACTCCCCAAACAATATATCGTTTCTCTTCTCATTCGGCACCTTATCCATAGGCCAGAAATTATTTGTCCATATATGCGGATATTTATCTTGCGGATGTTGAAACTGATTTAAACCGCTTATTGTATGTGCCGCATCTCCTTTTATTTTCGCAGTCGTCAGCGTATGCGTGTCCCCGATGCGTGAATAAGTCAGCTCACCGTCATAAATATGTTTTCCATCTTGCGCCTCTCCTCCAAAAAGATGCTCCGGAGCGCTGATGCCGTCGGCAAATATGACGCTGCCGCTTTCGCTTATCCCATTAGCCATCCCAAAAGTACAACCCATGTAAACACCCTGAGGTTTGTTTGTCATATTCAGGTTATTATTTATATTGTTATTCGCCCACGTCTCCTTACCATATTTAGTACCGCTATTATCACCGCCAAATGCATATTTCGCCGCTGTTGATGGCGTACGTTCATAATGATTGATTCCGCCGTCCGCAGTATCCCCATTCATATTTTTACTCGCATCATCGTGATATTTTGAAGAGATATCATAGTCGTAAAAGGATGCTCCAACCTGCTCTTCCCTATCCACAGTTTCATAAATAAACCGGATGATGGCTTTCTCACTAACCCAGATATATCCTTCCTTGTCCGCAACCTCCTTCCGGTTTGTAAAATGCGTCTTCCCCCTTACATAATCGTAAGACGTCCAGTTACCTTCATAACATTCTTCACTGTGAGTGTGTTCTTTTTCACCGCACACAATTGCCGTGTCTTCGTAATCAGTGTGTGAATCCTCCGGACGATACATCCAAATCTGCGTCAATTCATAACTTGTATTCTCAAGCAGCGCATTCATGTAGTCAATATTCGGCTGCTTATAATAAGTCTGATTCTCTCTGTCCGCATATATTTTGGTCCACGTAGGTACTGTCCTGATTGCTCCATTTTCATCCGGTGTCAAGTAAAGCAGCGGAGGCGTCTTCGCTTCGTTTTTAGGAAGATTCCCACCTGTACCATTCCCGTCCTTTTCAGTATTAATAACCGGAAGGGTGCCTGACGACTGTGCGTCTACTCTGTTCAGCTTAGAATAATACTGTACTGTAAATTCTGGATTCGGTGTTGCCTGCACCCTCACCGCCATTTTACGTCCCGACATTGCAAATGTCATCAATGGCTTTTCTACATCCAGCTTCTCACTGTTTACAACTGCATTTCCGACTTCAACCTGTGAATCAGCCGAATCTTCCGGTACGCCATATGCTGAGACGATAATCTCTTTATCCGTATCTCCTTCCAACCGGTCATCCTCACTCGCCAATGTTCCTGAAGAGACTTCATCTGCATCCTCTCTCACAGTCTTTCCCGCCTCTACCACATGGGTTTTCAATTCTTGTGTCGGGGTAATCTCCGCAGTCATTTCACATCCTGACAAATCAAGCTCCTCACCGCCATAAGTCAACGAACATTGCATAATCTGGAGTAGTATCTGCTCATATCCCTCTTCTTCCTCCTTCCGGGCATAATCAGAAAATGACTGATAACTCTCGGAATCCTTGTCAAGAATATCTACCTTAAATTCAAGCTCTTCCTTTTTATCTTCGTTTCCGTCTGCTGTCAGAGAATTATCTGCATCGGAAGCATCCTGCCCATTCTCAATCTTGGTATTGCTATTCTCCATTCCAGCGTTTTCGTTTTTCTCTGCGCTCTGATTTTCAGGAGACCTATCTCCGTCCGTATCGGATGTTTTATCGCCTGCCTCATCATCGACAACTTCTTTTGACTCCGTATTAAATTCTTTCATAGATGTCTGAACCGCCGGCTGTTCTTCTTCTTTATCGGTTTCCTCGTCTTCTGGTTCTGTTCCCGACGTTTCATCCGCTGCTTGATTCTCTGCTTCTATGCCATTCCCTTTCCCCTGATTTTCAGAAGTTTGCTTGTTGTCAGCCTCCTCTTCTGATGCGCCTTCTACTTCCTCTAATCCTGGCAGAACCGCTTTTCCTTTTACATGGAATGCTAACTTAAATGAATCTATTCTATAAGCAAACGTATCATTAATGTATAATGTATTATCTTTTACGACTTTGTTCTGCCTTGATTCTTCTGGACTCTTAGGCTCTTCGTCTTCTAATTCCTCCGCTTTCGGTGTCTCTTCCTCCGCCTTCACGCAGCTATCGTCATGGGCATGCTCCTCTTTTTCGCAGGTAAGCTCTTGATTCTCATCGTAGCAGCTCTCATCATGGGTATGCTCTTCCTTACCGCAGATATAATCGGTCTTTCCCTGTTCCTCCATTCCGTCACCGCTATCCGGCTCCTGCACTTCGTCTTCCTTAGCTTCCTCTTCATTTTCTCCGGAATCTTCTGCGTTGTCCCCATCCGGATTCTGTTCGTCCGGATTTTCCGCTTCCGGTTCGTCCTGCACTCCGGATTCTCCCTTAAGGTCGCCGTTTTCTTCCGAATTATCTCCATCGGGGCTTACTTCATCTGTTCCCTCCGGAGTCTTTTGCGAATCCTTATAGCTCTCCTCTACAGCCGTCGTCTTAAGATAAGCGAAGATCTCTTTATCGCCTGCGCTGTATTTATTCTCTTTTACGGCATTGCCACTGTTTCCTTCAATAACCCTGACTACCTTTTCCTCTTTATCATAAGAAGCTACGATTCCCATCTGGAAATCCGTCTCTTCTTTCTTCTTCTCAAAGAATACGATGTCTCCTTTTTCCGGCTCATAACCGTCAGGCCCCGTCAGATAGCTGCCATTTACTTTGTGGAACTTGTTGTACCATTTGGCAGTATCCTGCGTATTCGGGAAAATATCAGTCTCTGACATTCCGGCATAATAGATACAGAAGTTTACAAAAGAAGCATCCCAATCCGCATATTCATCACCGGAAAACTGCCCGTAACGGGTATAACCCTTATGGCTTCCGTCTTTTGCCTTTTTATAATTCTTCGTACTCTCCTTATAACCGACCTGTTCCTTTGCAGCCGTTGCAAGATCAGGACCCCATGCATCCTTCCACTTAACATCTTTGTACTGTTTATCCCATTCGGAAGGCTTTTCTATATCTGCCTTCAAATCAATAAAACAGTCCTCTTCATGGGTATGCTCCTCCGACTCGCAGCTTAACTCCTGTTCGTAACATCCATCCGAATGCTGATGCCCCTTGCTTTCTTCTTTCCTGCATATAAGCTTCACTTCTTTTTCATAGCATTCGCTGCCGTGGGTATGCTCTTTTGTCTCCTGTTCCGGACATACGAGAATTTCTTCTTCTTCATAACAGTTCTCGCCATGTTCATGGCCTTCACTCTCCGGCTCCTGACAGACAAGAACCTCCTTGTAACACTTACCGCTGTGCTTATGTTCTTCGATTCCGCATGTTGCCTCACCTGTCATGGCAATCCCGGAACGTCCAAGTCCCCATACAACACCGCCCATAACTGCTACACCAAAAAATGCGGTGATAATCACTAGATGTCTGTACCTTTTCCGGCGCCGTTCCAATACTTTCAGGCGCTCTTTCATAAGTTTCTGCATTTTCTCACCTTCCTAGTGCATAATTCCCACACGTGCCAAAGGCCACATCCTGAATACGACCTTTCCGACGATTTGCTCGTCTTCTACACACCCAATTGACCTTATGCGGCTGTCCATCGAAATCCCCCGGTTATCGCCCAGCACAAACACCGCACCTTCCGGTATCTGCATCGGAAAATCCATTTCACATTTTCCCAGCGTCTTTTCCTTCAGATACGGTTCGTCAATCGCTTCTCCATTGACGGACACATTACCGTCGCCGTCAATTTCTATATCATCTCCCGCGCCTGCAATCACGCGTTTTAGAAGTATCTTCCCCCCGTAGTAAAATCCGACGATATCTCCCTTTTCTATCTTCTCCGTCTGGCGGATAAATACGATTTCTTTGTCTTCCATCGTCGGAGACATGCTCTCTCCATTAATCTGTATCAGCACAAATATCCTCGTTACCATCAATGCTGTTACCGCTGCAATTACAATCAGACCTCCTGTAATGTTTAAAAGCGTCCTGCGAAATTCCCGTCTTACCGTCTCCCGCATCAGTTCTTCCTTCAGAGCGTCAATAGGCGGGATATCTGAAAGCTGCGGCCTTTCCTGCTTTTCTTTAATCATAAATATCACCCGGACTCGGCAGGGGACTATTATTTTCTTTCTGCATCGGCACAATTGTCTCATCCGTGCCGTTACGCACAGTACGGGGAACTGACGGGAACTCCCGTTTTACGGAGGATAGATTTGTCCGTCTCCGTGAAGTCTGCTGCCATCCGGCCTCATATGCCGCCTGCTTTTCCTTCTCGCACAGCCTTCTCACATTCTCTAAATACTGGTCGGCACATCTCTGCGCTGATTCAAATATACCGTTGAGCCTGAGTGCCGCCTCAGCGATAGAGCCTGCCTCAAGAAGCTCAATTTCTCTTTTTGCCTTCATGTCATCTATTGTACGATTAAGCTCCGCAATCTTTGCATCTTTTTCATTCAGGCGCTCATCCTTAACATTCAGCTTTACCTTCAGGCGCTCATAGCTTTCCTCCATCGCCGTCATCTCCGCCTTTATTTTCTCCGTCTCCTTCTGCATGCGCTCCGTTTCCTCACACTGGACAAGAAGCATCTGCAGCAGTTCCTTACGGTTTAGCTTGCTAAGCTCTTTATTTGCCATATTATCCCTTCTTATTCTTCACATCTTTGTTCTGTATCACACAGCACGCCGTCGATAATTTTCATCAATTCCAATGCAGAACGAAAGTACACGGTCCTATCTTCCTCAAGATACGTCACTCTGCCCTGCCAGCTGCTGTGCTGCCTATGTTGAACACGTACGACAAAGGTACCCATATCTCCATGCTTTTCTAACAATTCCTCGTCTTTCAATACCTTCACCAACTCTTTCTTCTGGTAATCATGTATATGTCCATATATATCTCTGTCTCCATTCCCCGCATGAGGAAATCCCAATGCGTTGAAAAGCTCTTCCGATATCCGAAAAACCTTTTCATAACTTTGGAATGGAATCCCTTCTTTTTCATATCCGTGGTACAAATGGCCTTCAATATTTCCTTCACCTTTGCTGTCTACACAAAGCACGATTCCATTTGGTGCGCCTATATAATGTCCCTGTCTTGCCATCTGTGTCACTCCTTTTTGCACACCTTTCATCTTACGTCATTATTTTAGCAGTCTGATACTATCCTTGAGACTATCCATTTCGAAGAAAAATGCGTATTTTTATCTTTTTTTGCCATTGCTTTATTTCATACATATAGCGCCTATGCCTCACAGATAATACAGTCCACATGATACTGCACTCCAATACGCTGTCTGCCCGTCAAAAACTTTTGGCTGATGCGCTTTTCTATCAGCTCGCAATTCTCTCTGGTTATATTAATCAACATTACCAGAAACTGTCCCTTTCCATACTGGCTGACGATATCGCCATGCCTGACTGAGCTTTGAATCGCAAGCCCCAGCCTTTCTGACAGCTCCTTAAATCTCTGCCCTTCCTCCATAGGATTGCCCTTGCCGTCCACCAGCGTACAAAGCATCAAATATCCGCTCTGCCCGCCCCGCTCCATCATGCGGCAGAATATCTGGTATGCGCCCCTGAACACAGGATATGAGCACAGATACCCGCCTGTTATCTCCTCTGCATCCTCCCTTAGAAACTCCTGAATCTGAGCCAGTGTATTATATGGATAATTCATCCGTTCCTCAAGAAAATCCATCAGCTTCGTAATTTTCGACGCAGGATACAGCCCCCTCTCCTTGAGATAAATGTCCGCCGTATCCGCATACAGCTGCTGGGCCTCCTTATAGCGCTCACTTCCAATCAAAGCTTCCAGTATCAGACCTTCCCAATCGGAAAACGGGTCTATCTTTGCAGCATACCGTCCTAAATCCTCCAGACGGAACCAATCCTGTCTCTTCCTTATAATAAATGCGGCCTGCTGCACGCAGTCGCAGAAACGGCTGTGATACTTCCTGGCCTCCGCACCCGCCCATAGTACTCCCGCATAATCTGAAAGAAATTCACCCTTGTATATCCGGCAGGCTTCCAGATAAAGCCGAAGCCGTTCTTCCTCCTCTCTGGCGTCAGCCGCCTTTTTGCACAGCTCGTCGAAAACAGCCGCATCCTCCCTCACAGCTATAAAAGGAGTCCATCTGTAGACCCCCTTTTCCAATATAATGTAATTCTGCTCAGGAAGTCCCATGCTTCTAAGCTTTTTTTTTGCTTTATATACGATTGTCTGTAAAGCCTGATGACGGTTTTCTATATCCCTGTCTCCCAGCAGAGTCTCTTCCAAACGGTCCCTGCTTATGCCGTCCGGGACATGATGAAGTAATAGCTGCATCAGGCTTGTAAAATGTGTATCTCTTGCCTTTCCACCAGTCAAAGGCTGAGCACCGTAGCTCATCCGGAATTTTCCAAACATCTGTACGTGCAGTATATTCTGCTCCTCCATCCCACCACCTCACATTCCAACATAATTTCTCCTGCCCGTTTCCATACCTCAGAATAAACATTCTGTGGTAAATATAAAGCGTATATTTTTATATATATAGCAATTATATCTTTTTGACTATAAAAAAGCAATGCAAACAAACCATATATAAATTTTTTTTACCTCTTTTAATAAATTTATCATATGCTAAACAAGCCTGATAAGTGACTGAGACCGCAGGCTTCTTTCGTATAGTCTTTTTTCTCCGGAGATTTTTCTTTTTCTCCGGAGATTTTTTATTTATAAATGTTTCCCCAATATCTGATATGTAAAAATACCACAGAATGTTTATTCTGTGGCTTCTATATTATCATTCTCATCCTATTCAGAATCCTTTCATGTGAACTGGCGCTTACAGCAACGTAAATCCTTGTTGTCTCAATTCGGCTGTGGCCCAGAACATCCGCAAGATGAGCAAGGTTTTTTTCTATCTTATAATATACTCTTGCAAATAAATGCCGCAGATTGTGTGGAAATACTTTACACTCGTCCACCCTTGCCTGGGGGCACAGCTTTTTCATATCATGGCATATGTTTGAACGATCCAGCGGCTTTCCGCTTCTTGTCCGAAAGATATGTCCGCTTTCAATCCCACATTTTTGTGCATAAAGCCGAAGTCTCTTTCTTAATTCCTTCTGCAGGATAACCGTACGGTTTTTTCCTTTCAGTTGTATCTGCGCGCGTCCGGTCATAACAGCCTCTACTGTCATATAGCAAAGCTCACTGATTCTGATTCCGGTGCTTCCTAGCGTAAGAAGAAGCAGATACAGCCGTTCATTGCCCCTGCAGAGCGCCGCCCTCAAAAGCCGCCTGTACTCTTCCTCTGACAATTCCTTTTCCTCCTCCAAAAACACTTGACGCTGCACTCTCAAAAGCTTAAGCTTCATTCCTGACTGTCCGCAGAAATCTATATAAGCATTAATTGCCGAAATATTTCCGTTTACTGTCTGAGCTTTATATTTTTTCAATAGCTCATCCCGATACTCAAGCAGCAATTCTTTCGTAATCCTCCTCCCGTCCAAAAATGCTGACAGCCTCTCAATGGACGACATATATTTTGCAACCGTTGCTCTTGATTTTTCGCCGTCATACAGACTGAGCCCAAATGCCGTCAGGGTACTTTGCGTAATAATATTCATGCGGTTTCCTCCTTTTTTAGATATTATTTCCCCTTCATTCTAACGGATACAAAATATGAAGTTTTTATTTATTTTTCAATTTCTTTTCTCAGCGTCTTTACATAAAAATCCAAAAGTGCTATAATAATCGCATGCAGATATGGTTCATCGGTAGAACACTGGCTTCCCAAGCCGGAGAGGCGGGTTCGACTCCCGTTATCTGCTTTCATTCATTTAAGGGGCATTAGCGCAGTTGGGAGCGCGCAACATTCGCATTGTTGAGGCCACGGGTTCGAATCCCGTATGCTCCACTTAAACGCATTAAGTTTAACTCCGCATATGAAATTATCATATACAGGAATATGTTTTGCTTAGTGTATTGGCGAAAATAAAGACGGCATAGGCTGTCTTTATTTTTTATGCTCCGAAATAAATAGTCGGGTGCTTTTTAAAAAGGAGCATAGCCGAATGAATAAATATTTTGCAGGGGTAAAGACAATAGAGGAATTACGCCAAAAGTACAGAGAGTTATTAAAGAAATATCATCCCGATAATGAGAATGGAAGTGTTGATGTCACACAAGAGATTAACACTGAGTATGACCGCTTATTTGACGTTTTGAGCCAAGAAAAGCACGCAGACGAGGGAACCCTAAGTATGACTATCAAGCGGAGAATGACGCTTTTAAGGCGGTCATAAACACAATCATATTATACAACATGGAAATTGAATTGACAGGCAACTGGATATGGTGCTTTGACTGTTTCGCTTACAAGACAGGCTCAAAGAGATATCCGGGTTGCTGTGACCGACCTCACATCCGTTCTTACGGTCCGTGTCACGGTCTATATGCCTGATATATCCGGCAATGCCGCCATATCCTGTCTTGCTTGTCTTCGTACAAGTGTATTTTCCAGAATGAAAGATATATCATATCTTATACGGTTTTTCTCATGTATCATCTTTCCCGTAAGTCTTATTCTCCGGCAGACTTCCCCATATCCGAAAGTTTATTTCTAACCCGAATAGTTATCTCTCCCCATAGCCTGTAGCAAAATACAACCCAATATCCCAGAGGGCATCAGGTGATTTTGCAAGGGGAGTGTTGCTACGCCCCTTTGAACCCCCGGCATTTTATCCTTTTTCCTGTTCGGTATCTACTGCGATAAGTTATAATAAGAAATCGGGAGCAGATATAAAAAGGAGGGAACTGATACTATGAATCAAAAATATTTAGAATCTGCTATACTCTTTGCAAGGCTTTATGGCATTGCTGAAACTCTGAATCCGTGGGCGAATGTTGATGACGAAACATTTATCGGTACGATAAAAAAATGGACGGATGAATTTGCAGGCATGGAAAATGGGGATGTTCTAAAATTCTTTGAATGGAAAATTGAACAAAAAAAGACAGGACACTTTGACTATACCGAGTAATTGTCCTGCTTTTAATCATCCTCCGTCTTGTATTCCAATATATCTGACACTTGACACTCTAAAATCTCACAAAGGGTGTCTAAAGTCTTTGTTGTAATCGCTTCTCCATGTTTCATTCTATGGAGCGTATGCGCTGAAATACCTTGTTTAAAGATAAGGGCATATTCTGTAATACCTCTTTTCAAGAGAGTATTGTAAAAAGGCTGATATGAAATCATGTGAAAATCTCCTTCTGATTTTTTCAAATCATATCATGCTCACTCTATTGACTATACTAAAAATATTGAGTATAATAGAAAAGAATCTTATGAATGTAGCAAAGAAAGGAGATTTATATGAAAAAAATAAAAAGAAGATTCTTAGCTATGGGTATTTGCCTTGCAGTCCTGTTTTGTTCCCTTGCACCCGTTCAGCCAGTAAATGCCGCGGCAAAAACCATTAATCTGACCGTCCGCTATAAAGGAAAGAATGTGACATTTGAGGCATATCGCAATCCGAACACTTCTAAAACAAAAATTGTTAAGAAAGCAAAGACATATGCTGCTGTGAAAAAAGCATGGGGCAAGGCGAATGTGGTTGAAGGAGGTGTCGGCGGTTATGCTTATACCTGGAAAAGCGGAAAAACAGAAATTTGGTTTAACACGGATGAAAAAGGAAAACGCTCGGAAAGTATTCTCATAGATATCAAAAACAAAAAAGCGACTTTATGCGGTATAAAAGTCGGTATGTCAAAAAAGCAGGCTTTACGGAAGTTAAGAAAACAGTGGGGTAAAAAGAACGTTTCTACCACAAAAAATCAAATTCTTGTTCAGACGTACCCAGGACTTATACCGATGACTTTTGATTTGAAATCCGGAAAGATTCGTTCTATCTATTATATGCACTCTTAAACCGCCATTATCGAAAAATAGCATTATAGTTTACATATTTTCCCCATGTATTCATAAGGATAACTTCGAAAACGGAGTTATCCTTATTCCTGTCCTAAAATTATAGGTTGAACAAGTTTAGTCAAGTCCAGCTTTTCTGATTTTGCATGACGACTCTCGCTATCTATTCTCCTTTTTGCATCAAGCGCCCTGTCGATTTTAGAGGAGAATAAGACATATGCCTTGAGCCATTCATCGTCCATTGCTATAACTCTCATCGTAATTTTACCCTCCGCAATGCCATTCACTAAGAAGCCGGTAAGTTCCTGTGCGTTTTGCAGGCTGGTGCCGGAGATTTGCTCCGGCACCAGCTTTGTCTACAATCTGAGGGCTGTATATGCTGTCTTTATTTTATACTTTTTTCGGCAGTCTCAAACAAATTTTGCTATTCTCCAATGTATCACGACAAACACATTCCACATCACGACAGGTTTTTTCCTCTAATTTCGTCGAATTACCCTTAAACTTCACATCAGTTTTTTACTTTTGAAGTGTCTTAATATACAGAAAACCAGAGGAAAGAGAAACC
>CAJTUQ010000019.1:0-23543 GCA_910579335.1 uncultured Dorea sp.
ACTCATATACTCAAAATAATGAATACTGTAGATTTTCCCGATAGAAATTGAGTTTTTCAAGTCAATGCCATTGTAGCCCATAGATGCCCTCCTAGATGCCGCCGCAAAACCTTTGTGTAAATTTAACAATATCATACCTTCAACATAAGAATAAATCAAGATAAGAAAGCTGATAATGCAAATAAATAAGAATATAAGACAAATATTTTTGTGCAGTTTTGTAATACAATAAATACACGAAACATTCAGACAAATCTGAAATAAGGAGGAAAAAGTATGAAAAAGAAACTTATCAGCGCATTGTTATGTGCGGCAATGGTAGGAACTATGCTGGCCGGATGCGGAAGCAAAGACAGTGGCGGCAGTGAAGGAGGCGAAGGAGGCGACGCTTCCGGAAAGACCACTCTTGACATCATTATCTCTCAGTATGGTAACTACACACAGGATTGGTGGACGGAATTTGAGAAGACATTCGAAGAGGCGAACAAGGATATTGACCTCAATATTGAAATCGTTTCATGGAATGATATCTACAGTGTTGTCAATACGCGTATCTCCAGTAACGAGCAGCCCGACATCTTAAACATCAGCGGTTTTGCTGACTATGTGGCGGATGATTTACTGATGCCGGCAGAAGAGTATGTGTCAGACGAGTTGAAGAATAATTTCGTTCCGAGCTTCTGGGAGTCCAATGATATGGACGGAACGGTTTGGGCGCTTCCGATTCTTGCATCCTGCCGTTCGCTTTTCTGCAACGTTGATTTGTTAAAGGAAGCCGGTATTGAAAATCCGCCGACAACATGGGATGAAGTTCTTACGGCTTGTAAAGCGGTAAAAGATAAATTCGGAAAAGACATCGTTCCTTGGGGACTTGATATTTCTACGGATGAAGGTCAGGCTGCTTTCTCTTACTACACATGGAATTTTGGCGGCGGCTATGTTGATGACAAAGGCGACTGGGCGCTTAACAGCAAAGAGAACGTAGAGGCTGTTGAATATATCAAATCTCTTATTGACGGCGGCTACTGCAACTCCGCACCGTTCACTGATACACGTTATCCTCTTCAGGATGCATTCAGCGCAGGAACACTCGCTATGATGATTGGGCCGATGAACATGGTTGCTGCTGATTCTAAGGTTAATTATGTGGCGGCAGATCTTCCGGGCGAAAAGACAGCTCTTGGCGTTTGCGACCAGTTGATGGTATTCAAGGATGAAAAGGCAGAGGATGCCCGTACAGAGGCCATTACAAAGTTCTTTGACGCATTCTATGAGTGCGAGACATATTCAAACTACATGGTATACGAAGGATTCCTGCCGGCAACTCAGGATGCTTCTGAAAATCTTGCGGCTAATGCAGAGAAATACACTGTTGGCGGTTCCGATGCTACAGGAAGCAGCGAATACTTTAAGACTTTCTGTGCAGTACTTCCGAATTGCAAGTTCTATCCGATGCAGAAAGCAGAGTGGATGGATGTAAGAAATGGTGTTATCGATGTTGAACAGCAGGTATGTAACGGCACACTTGGTGCTCAGGAGGCACTTGATAAACTTCAGGAAACTGTTGCAAAATAACATGATTATATCGTGTGCTATCGAGGGGCCGAATTGCTTCGGCCCTCGATTTTTATAAATTAAAGCGTAAAATATAGTGGTTTTACAGTTATCTAAGGAGGCGTGGCGATGAAGAAAAAAACGCTGGCAGCGTTTCAGCCGTATGTCTGGTTACTGCCGAGTGTTGTACTTATGGTAAGTATGATTTTAATACCTATTATTTCGGTGTTTAAGATTTCATTTTCTGATGTTGGCCGAAGCGGTGTTGTAAAGGGACTGAACGGTGTCCAGAACTATTTGGAGGTTTTTGCAGAACCTACATTTTGGCACACGCTGCAGAATACGATTATTTGGACCGTGGTAGTTGTAGGGGTGTCTACAGTTTTTGGTTTTATTCTTGCAATGGTTTTAAACCAAGAATTTCGCGGACGCAAATTTGTCCGTGCGGTTGTTATTTTCCCGTGGGCAACGGCCCTGATTATCCAGTCGGTTATCTGGAAATATATTATTAATGCTGATTATGGTTCACTCAATGTACTTTTAAAAGAAATCGGTCTTATTGACGGCTTTGTGAACTGGACAAAGACAGCGGGTTCCATGTTTGCGTGGGAATGCTGGGTGGGGATTTTTGTTACATTCCCGTTTGTTACATTTTGTGTACTGTCAGGCTTGCAGAGCATTGATACTTCGCTGTATGAATCTGCATCCGTTGACGGCGCCAGTTTTTGGCAGAAGCTTTTTAAAATCACGCTGCCTTTGGTGGCACCAAGTTTAACGGTTTCGACAGTGTTAAATATTATTTATGTTTTCAACTCTTTTCCGATTGTTTGGACAATTTCCAAAGGTGCACCTGCCGACCAGACGCACACATTGGTTACATATTTGTATAAATTGTCATTTACGGACGGCAAGGGCGGCCATGCCGCTGCCGTATCTGTTATCGGCTTCGTTATTTTAGCGTTCTGTGCCAGCATTTATATGATTCTGTCACTTCGCGGAGAGGAGGAGAGTTAAATGACGTCAAAAAGAAAATCTTGGCAGACGATACTTTTGTATGTGTTTGTTTTAATTCTCTGCATTGTGATTCTGTATCCTTATTTTGTAATGTTTATAACGGCGCTTAAGGATAAGAAGGAAATGTATGCGATAGATCATATCCTGCCTGAGATATGGCGGTGGTCTAACTTTTCTGATATATGGCAGGCGGCGCCGGTATTCAAATACTTGGCTAACTCTATGATTATTGCGGGGGGAGCCACACTGCTTGCTATTTTGTGCGGTATTCCGGCAGCCTATGCGCTTGCCCGCATGAGATTTAAAGGAAAAGGCATTTTCATGGGCGCTGTAATTATGAGCCAGATGTTTTCGCCGGTCGTTCTTTTGGTTGGTATTTATAGAATGATGGTTAACATTAACCTGAATGATACGATTATGGGACTGATTCTTTTGAATGCGGCGTTCAACCAGGCATTTGCGATCTGGCTGCTGCGCGGTACATTCATGGGGATTTCACCGGAGATGGAGCAGGCCGCGAAGATTGACGGCTGCGGGACGGTGAAGGCGCTTATCAAGGTGCTGCTCCCGATGGCGGCGCCCGGAATTATAACTACCTTGATTTTCGTGTTTATCAATGCATGGAATGAGTATACGATTGCGCTCACTTTGATATCGACAGATATATTCAAGCCGATAACGGTTGGTATCAACGTGTTCTACGGATTCAACTTTATCCAGTGGCAGTATCTGTTTGCGACATCACTGTTTGCAACGATTCCTGTTGTTGTGCTGTTCCTTGTAATTGAGAAGCATCTGGTTGCAGGATTGACATCCGGTGGAGTAAAAGGCTAGTACAGCGGATATTATTTAACGATGTACTGGAAAAAGAGGAGTTTAAGCTTATCCAGGCCTTCGGTTTAAGGAGTGGATAAGCTTTCTGTATTTGGAGGTAGAATGATGGTTAAACCAGTATTAGTTATTATGGCAGCGGGGATGGGCAGTCGCTACGGCGGACTTAAGCAGATTGACCCGGTGGACGGTGACGGGCATATTATCATGGATTTTTCTATGTATGATGCAAGGATGGCCGGATTTGAGAAGGTTATTTTTATTATTAAGAAAGAGAACGAGGAAGATTTCAGGGAGGCTGTGGGAGACAGGATTTCGCAGTATATGGAAGTGTCTTACGTATATCAGGATATTAACAATATCCCGGAGGGCTATATGGTGCCGAAAGAACGTGCAAAGCCGTGGGGAACCGGTCATGCGGTCCTTAGCTGCATAAAAGAAGTCGACGGTCCGTTTGCAGTTATCAATGCGGATGATTATTATGGGGCCGAGGCGTTCCGGCTGATTTATGATTATCTTGCCGCCCATGAGGATGATGATAAGTACCGCTATACGATGGTTGGTTATAAACTTGGCAATACTGTGACGGATAACGGCCATGTTGCCCGCGGTATCTGCGATATGGATGAACAGGGAGAGCTTGTGGCAATCCATGAAAGAACCCGCATTGAAAAAAGAAACGGCGGCATCGCATACACGGAAGACGACGGGGAGTCGTGGACCGAGACGCCAGAAGAGACAATTGTGTCCATGAATATGTGGGGATTTACGAAAAGTATTTTAAAGGAGCTTGAGGAGCGGTTTCCGGCTTTCCTTGACAGAGGACTTGCAGAGAATCCGAAAAAATGCGAATATTTTCTGCCGGCGGTAGTGAGCGAGCTGCTGGAAGAGGAAAAGGCTGCCGTGGCAGTGCTGAAATCCGCTGACAAATGGTACGGGGTGACCTACAAGGAGGACAAGCCGGTCGTGGTTGCCGCAATTCAGAAAATGAAGGACGAGGGCGTATACCCCAAGAATCTCTGGGAGGATAAATGATGGTACAGGTAACCAAGGAACAAAGAGCGGAAGTGATAAAGAATTTCCGGTACGCAGGAGTGCTGGTTGATGCCAGGCCTTACGGAAGCGGCCACATTAATGATACGTATCTGCTTACATTTGAGACGGCAGGGGGAAAACATGTAAAAATCATTCTCCAGAGAATGAATAAGACTGTTTTTGCTAATCCTGTAGAACTTATGGAGAATATTACCGGCGTGACTTCGCATCTTCGGAAGAAAATCGTGGAGAACGGGGGAGACCCGGAACGGGAGACGTTGAATGTAATACCGGCGGAGGACGGAAAACCGTATTATAAAGATTCTTTGGGGGATTACTGGAGATCCTATAAATTTATTACCGATGCGACGAGTTATGACAAGGTGGAGAAGTCAGAGCATTTTTATCAGAGTGCGGTAGCCTTTGGAAATTTCCAGCGGCTTCTGGCGGATTATCCGGCGGAGACGCTCCATGAAACGATTAAAGGTTTTCACGATACGAAAGCGCGTTTTGAGGTGTTTAAAGCGGCTGTGGATAAAGATGCTGCGGGACGGGCGGCTTATGTAAAGGATGAGATACAGTTTGTGCTGGACAGGGAGGAAACCGCCAATTATTTTTCGGGACTTTTAAGCCGCGGCGAAATTCCTTTGAGGGTTACGCACAATGATACGAAGCTTAATAACATTATGATAGATGACAACACGGGAAAAGGCATCTGCGTAATTGATTTGGATACGGTTATGCCGGGGCTGGCGGTAAATGACTTCGGTGATTCTATCCGTTTCGGCGCAAGTACGGCGGCGGAGGACGAGACGGAGCTTGACAAGGTGTCCTGCAGCATGGAGCTGTTTGAGCTGTATGCGAAAGGATATATTGAAGGGTGCGGCGGCAAGCTTACAAAAAAGGAGATACAGCTTATGCCTATGGGGGCAAAGGTGATGACCTTTGAGTGCGGTATGCGCTTCCTTACGGATTACCTGCAGGGCGACACGTATTTTAAAATACACAGGGAAAACCATAATCTGGACAGGTGCCGCACGCAGTTTAAATTAGTTGAAGATATGGAACGCAAGTGGTATACTATGGAAGGAATCATCGAAAAATATAATTGCCTGACGCAGGCAGTTTAAATCCGTTAGGCAGGTCAGGAGGGATTAAATATGGCAAAAGTATTAATTACCGGAGGAGCGGGATACATTGGAAGCCATACCGCTTTGGAGCTTTTAAACACGGGATACGAGGTGGTCGTATACGATAACCTTTCCAATTCATCAAGAGAATCGCTGAAGAGAGTGGAGGAGCTGACCGGTAAAACCGTGAAATTTTACGAGGGCGACGTGCTGGATGCGGCGAAGCTTACAAAGATGTTTGAAGCGGAGGGGATTGATGCGGTCATCCATTGTGCGGCGTTGAAGGCGGTCGGTGAATCCGTGCGCAAACCTCTGGAATATTACCGCAATAATATCAATGGAACCCTTACGCTTATGGATGTTATGAGAACGGTGGGCGTAAAAAATATTGTATTTAGTTCTTCCGCTACTGTATATGGAAGCCCGGAAGTTATGCCGATTACGGAAGATTGTCCGAAGGGACAGTGCACAAATCCATATGGCTGGACAAAGTCTATGATGGAACAGATTATGACGGATTTGCAGAAAGCGGATCCGGAGTGGAATGTTATCCTTCTGCGCTATTTCAATCCTGTGGGAGCGCACAAGAGCGGGCGCATCGGCGAAGACCCGAAGGGGATTCCGAATAACCTGATGCCGTATATTACACAGGTGGCAGTAGGGAAGCTTGAAAAACTCGGAGTATTCGGCGATGATTACGATACTCCGGACGGAACCGGCGTCCGTGATTATATCCATGTCGTGGATCTTGCGGTCGGTCATGTAAAAGCGATTGATTATATCCTGACAAATCCGGGACTTGATATTATTAATCTGGGAACCGGCGTCGGATATTCTGTCTTGGATATGGTAAAGGCGTTTTCCAAAGCATGCGGCAAGGAACTGCCGTATGAAATCAAACCGAGGAGGGAAGGAGATATTGCCATGTGCTATGCTGACCCGGCTAAAGCGCTTAAGGTGCTCGGCTGGAAAGCAGAGAGAGGGCTCGACGAGATGTGCGAGGATTCGTGGAGATGGCAGTCTCAGAACCCGGACGGATACAATGCATAAGATGATTTGAAAATTGCCCCCGCTTTACCTGTAGATATGGTAAAGCGGGGTTTTTGGTTTTTTGCGGATTGTTTAAAAATCTTAAATTTGTTGACACTCCGGCCCCTTTGCTTGCATTAACACAGAAAAGTGCTATAATAGATAAGAAGTGTGTGCTCTTGCCGGCAAGGGTGTGAGTAGAAGTTGTAAGGAAAAGGTTGAACGAAATCATGAAAAAAAAGCAGAAGGAACAGGTGCGCCTGAAAGGACAGCTAAAACTGTATATGCAGTTTCCTATGATTATGGTGATTTTGCTGATTGCGGTGAATATATGGGTATTCAGTATTGACCGGCGGGCCGGAATGGTGATGTTTATTTTCGTGGTCATCTATATCGGTATGCTTGTTTTTTTGTATCTGTATGGCCGGGCCGGGATTTTAAAAGATTTGGTGGAGTTTGCGGCACAGTATGGAATCGTACAGAACACGCTTCTTAAAGAATTGGCGCTCCCCTATGCGATTCTTTTGGAAAATGGAAAGGTCGTCTGGCTGAATGAACAGTTTGAACAGATTTTAGGAAAAAGAGTGGGGGACGTCTATATCAGCAAGCTTGTTCCTGAGCTTAATTCCAGTATTTTCCCGAAAGAAGAGAATGACATCGTAGAGATGGATGTCTATTATGAAGATAAAGAGTATAAGGCGGAGCTCAGGAAAGTATCGGTAGAAGGATTTAATGAGACTGAGTGCCTTATGGAACTTCCGGGCGGGCGGGAATATTTTATTGCCGTCTACCTTCAGGACGTAACGGAATTAAACCGATATATCCGTGCCAGCGAGGAGCAGAAGCTTGTTGCGGGGCTTATTTATATTGATAATTATGACGAGGTGATTGACAGCGTGGAGGAAGTGCGGCAGTCTCTTTTGATTGCGCTCGTCGACCGCAAGATAAATCAGTATATTTCAAAGGTTAACGGAATTGTCCGAAAGATGGAAAATGACAAGTATTTTATTGCCGTGCAGAAGATAGGATTTAAAGAATTAGAGAATGATAAGTTCTCTCTTTTGGAGGATGTTAAGTCTATCAATATTGGAAACGGCATACCGGCCACACTAAGCATCGGCCTGGGACTTGGCGGCAATGCATATGCGCAGAGCTATAATTATGCCCGCGTTGCGATAGACCTTGCACTTGCAAGAGGGGGCGACCAGGCGGTGATTAAAGATTGCGGAGGCATTACGTACTATGGCGGCAAGCGCGAACAGACTGCGAAGAACACCCGTGTAAAAGCGAGGGTTAAAGCGGAAGCTCTCAGGGAGTTTATGACTGTGAAGGATGAGATTTTCGTTATGGGCCATAAGCTTACGGACGTGGACGCTTTGGGGGCGGCTATCGGTGTTTACCGGGCGGCGAAAACGCTGGAAAAGAAAGTCCACATTGTAATCAACGAGGTGTCCGCATCGCTCAGGCCGTTATACAGTTCCTATGAAAATAATCCGGACTATCCGGAGGATTTATTTCTGACGTCAGAAGAAGCGCTGGAAATGGCGAGTGAGAGCTCGATGGTTATAGTGGTGGACACAAACCGCCCTATGATGACAGAGTGCGAAGGGCTTTTGAAGATTAGCAAGACGGTGGTCGTCCTTGACCATCACAGGCAGAGTGCGGATAATATTGAAAATGCCGTCTTATCCTATATTGAGCCGTATGCGTCTTCGTCATGTGAGATGATATCGGAGGTCTTACAGTATATTGTTGATGATATTAAGATTCCGAAGCTTGAGGCGAGCAGTCTCTATGCAGGTATTATGATTGATACGAATAACTTTGCATACCGGACCGGGGTACGCACTTTTGAGGCGGCGGCATTTTTAAGAAGATGCGGCGCAGATATCATGCTTGTAAAGAAGATGTTCCGCGACGATATGGAATCTTATCAAGTGAAAGCTGCTATCATCAGCAGTGCGGAAGTGTTCTGCGAGAAATTTGCGATTGCGAAGAATCTTTGTTCGGATGTGGAGAGCCCTACGATTCTGGGAGCTCAGGCGGCCAATGAGCTGCTGGAAATTAACGAGATAAAAGCATCCTTTGTGCTTACTGTCTATAATGGCAGAATTTATGTCAGCGCCCGCTCCATCGATGAGGCGAATGTGCAGGTCATTATGGAGAAGTTAGGCGGAGGCGGACATATTAACGCTGCCGGCGCACAGTTTGAGCATACGGACATGGATGCGGCGGTGGAAGCCGTTAAGAGAGTGATAAAAAACATGCTGGAGAAAGGGGATATATAGATGAAGGTGATTTTAAACGAAGATGTGAAATCTCTTGGGAAAAAAGGTGAAATTGTAGAGGTGAGCGACGGCTATGCCAGAAATTTCATTTTAAAGAGAAATAAAGGGGTTGAGGCAAATGCAAAAAACCTCAATGATTTAAAGCTTAAGAAGGCGAATGACGATAAGCTTGCCCAGGAGCAGTACGAAGCGGCCAAAGAACTCGGCGCTAAAATTGAGAGCGGGAAGATAGAGGTGTCCATTAAGACCGGAGAGGGTGGAAGGGCCTTTGGTTCCATATCCTCTAAAGAGATTGCGACAGAGGTGAAGTCGCAGATGGATTTAGAGTTAGATAAGAAAAAAATCGTTTTAAAAGAGACGATTAAAAGCCTCGGAACCTTTAAGGTGCCGGTGAAACTTCATCCGAAGGTAACGGTAGAGCTTACGGTACATGTAACGGAAGAAGCGTAGGAGGAATAACGGATGGAAGAGGCGCTCATTAAAAGAGTTATGCCCCACAGCATAGAGGCTGAACAATCTGTTATCGGCGCCATGCTGATGGATAGGGATGCGATACTTTCCGCATCAGAAATTATCAGCGGACAGGATTTTTACCAGAGCGCATACGGCGTTGTTTTTGACGCGGTTGTTGAGATGTTTAACGAGGGCAGGCCTGTAGACCTAATCACGCTCAAAGAGCGCCTGAAAGAAAAGGATGTCCCGCCGGAGATTGCCAGCTTGGAATTTATGCGGGAACTTCTCAATATTACGTCTACTTCGGCAAACGTCAGGTATTATGCAGAAATTGTTTCAGACAAAGCTATGATGCGCAGGCTGATTAAGCTGAATGAGGAGATAGCGAACATCTGTTATGCAGGAAAGGAACCGCTTCCGGAAATATTGGAGACAACGGAAAAATCCGTGTTCGAGCTATTGAGCAGACGCAGCGGCGGAGATTATGTCCCGATTAAAGAAATTGTTTTGAACGCTCTGGGCAGGATTGAAAAAGCAGCGAAGAACAAAGGGGTCGTTACGGGCATTCCTACGGGTTTTATCGACTTGGACTATAAGCTGTCGGGCCTTCAGCCTTCCGACTTGATACTGATTGCTGCAAGGCCGTCTATGGGCAAGACGGCTTTTGTTTTAAATATTGCACAGTATGTGGCGTTTAAGAAGGAAAAAGGGGTTGCCATATTCAGCCTTGAGATGTCAAAGGAACAGCTGGTAAACCGTTTATTTGCACTTGAGTCACAGGTGGATTCGCAGGCGCTTCGAACAGGAAATCTTAAGGATTCCGACTGGGAGAAGTTGATTGAGGGGGCCGGCATTATCGGTAAATCCAACCTGATTATAGATGATACGCCCGGAATTTCTGTGTCCGAGCTGCGCTCAAAGTGCCGGAAATATAAGCTGGAGCAGGACGTACAGCTGATTATTATTGATTACCTGCAGTTGATGTCCGCAAGTGCGGGCGGACGTTCTGAATCCAGGCAGCAGGAAATATCCGATATATCCCGCTCGCTGAAAGCCCTTGCAAGAGAGCTGAATGTTCCGGTCGTGGCGCTTTCGCAGCTGAGCCGCGCGGTTGAGAGCCGGCCGGACAAGCATCCGATGCTTTCGGATTTGCGTGAATCAGGGGCGATTGAGCAGGATGCAGACGTGGTGATGTTTATTTACCGGGATGAATACTATAACAGGGATAGCGATAAGAAGAAGCAGGCGGAAATCATGATTGCAAAGCAAAGAAACGGCCCCGTAGGGACCGTTGATTTGGCATGGCTTGCAGATTACACGAAATTTGCAAATCTAAGCCGGCAGGAATAATTTTTTAAGTAATGATGCTGGTCCGCTCTCAGAGGCAGATTTCCGGAAGGATTGCTGCTGCCTGATGAGCTGGTCCAGCTTTTTAAATTCTTCTTCCTCCTGACGTTCCTTTGCGTCCAGCAGAAAGGACATTTCTTCACTTATCATCTGCAACAGTACCTCGTTGTTATTCTGCAGCATCCGTTTAAAGTGAAGCTGATTGCGCGTGCGTTTCAGGTCTGGAATCAGTGCTTTTAATTCGGCAAATGGAATCCCCTGTTCATAGAGTTCTTTAATACATTCAAACAGCCGGGCGTCATCCTTTGTTTCTCGTTTTAGTTGTTCTAATGCTTTGTTCATAGCTGGAAATTCCCCCTTATTGTGATTGCTTGTCCGTTATGGCGAACCTATCATAACATGTCCGCAATGAAAAAAAGGTCAAAACAAGTCGGGAGGAAATAAAAAACATTGCCTAAAACTTCGGGAGTCAGACAATGCTTTTTATGTACGTATTCGATTGAATTTCTTATGCCTCTTCGATAGCTCCTGTCGGGCACTGAGCTGCACATGTGCCGCAATCAACACACTCGTCGGCGTTGATTTCATATTTTCCGTCGCCTTCTACGATAGCGCCGATTGGACAAGCGCCGGCGCAAGCACCACAAGCTACACATCCATCGTTAATTTTGAATGCCATAGGTATGTACCTCCTTTATAATGATGTTAGACATAAAATTCTGCCTGTGTATATCATAATACAAAAACATAAAATATACAAGAAAAAATTGTTGTGCATAGTTTCCATAAAAATTAAGAAAATTTTCAACATTTTTTCACGAAAGTGGTGTATCATGTTTGATGGTTGATTTAGAAAACAGGTAAGATGGGAGAATGATTATGAAAATGAGAAAAAGTGCAGCAACCGCAGCACTATGTCTTGCGCTGATTCTCGGAGCATGTTCTTTAGGAAGTGCCGGGGAGGGAAAACAGCCGGAAAGCAGTCCGGCAGAGCCGGCGCAGCCGGAGAACGAGAAAAAGGAGAAGAAAAAGGCATATCAGGCAAAGCTGGATGTAATCAATCCGTCCGCTTACAGCAATGCAGACGGGCTTTCGCTGGAAAAAGGCGCATATATATCGGTAATCGGCAAAGCGGATGGAAAGCCCTTTTGGAATGAAGTAAAAAAGGGCGCGGAACAGGCAGCTAAAGATATTAATAAAACTTTGGGCTATGAGGGCGCAGATAAGGTGAAGGTGACTTATAATGGGCCGTCTGAAGCCGAAAATGTGGATGAACAGGTGAATATACTGGATGAAGAGCTGGCCAGGTATCCGGTAGCCGTAGCGATTGCCATAGCGGATGAACAGGCCTGCGAGGTGCAGTTCGATTTGGCGGCGGAGAATAATATCCCGGTCGTGGCATTTGATTCGGGAAGTGATTACAAGGGATTGGTGGCTATGGTGTCCACAGATAATGAAGAAGCTGCAAAAGAGGCGGCCCGGCATATGGCGGAGGCTGTCGGAGAAGAAGGGGAAATCCTGATTTTTTCGCATGATTCCAAGTCGAAGACTGCAATAGTAAGAGAGCAGGTGTTTGTTGAGACGATACAAAATGAATATCCCGGCATGGCGGCCGTTTGCATCTGCCGCCTGGATGAGATGAGGGCTGTGATAGCTGATGAAGTAAATAAAGGAGTCTACAGATTGGACGGTGAGGAGCCGCCCCTTACGGAGCTTTCGGAGGAAGAGAGAATCGGTGAGGAGGATGTGACCAGGGAAAATGTTATAGACTATGTTTTGAAAAAGCATCCGAATGTGAAAGGGTGCTACGGTACCAACGGGGAGACGGTTATTTCGATTGTAGAAGGGCTTGAGCGTTTGGGTATTGAGGAAGTATCCGTGTCGGGCTTTGATGCGGACGAGGAGGAAATAGCGGCTGTGAGGGAAGGAAAAATTTTAGGGGTCATGGTTCAGAATCCTTTCGGTATGGGGTACGCATCGGTAATAGCTGCATCCAGGGCAGCACTGGGGCTGGCGAACGAGGCGGATATAGATACCGGATATGTCTGGATGACAAAAGATAATATAGAAGACGATGAAGTGAGTGAAATGCTCTACTAATGTTATAATTGCAGAAATGATAAAATTACAGGAGGATATACGATATGAATAGAGAACAGGCGCACCAGATTTTGATGAAATATATGAAGGGGGAGAACTATATTACCCATTCTTATGCAGTAGAGGCGATTATGAGGGGGCTTGCGAAGCGGCTTGCACCGGATGACGTGGAGTACTGGGGAATCGTAGGGCTTCTCCATGACCTTGATGAGGAGCAGTGCGACTGGCAGCATGATATGAGTGTTCATGGCCCGTCATCTGTTGAAATACTGAAAAAGGAAGGAATTGAAGATAAGACATTGTTTGACGCAATCTGTGCGCACAATCCGAAGAGCGGATTAAAGGCTAAGACGACGCTGCAGTATGCAATACTGGCGGCAGACCCGATGAGCGGTTTTGTAAAAGCGGTCGCGCAGATTTATCCGGATAAAAAGGTTGCCAGCGTAAAGCATAAATCCGTGATGAAGCGGTTTAATGAGCTGCGCTTCGCAAAGGGGGCAAACAGGGATTATATGGAGGCGATAGAGTTTACGGGACTGAGTCTTGATGATTTGATTGACGTGGCGCTGGAAGAGATGACGGCAATCGCGGACAAGCTTGGATTGTAGAGGGGAAATTATGAAGTATGATTATTTGATAGTCGGGGCGGGACTTTACGGCGCGGTGTTTGCCCATGAAGCAAAAAAGGCGGGAAAGAAGGCTTTGGTCATAGACCGCAGAAACCATATTGCGGGAAATGTATACACGGAGGAGATAGAGGGTATCAATGTCCACAAGTACGGTGCGCATATTTTTCACACAAATAATAAGGAAGTGTGGAAGTATGTAAATCAATTCGCGGAATTTAACCGGTTCACGAACTCTCCTATAGCAAATTACAAGGGAGAGCTTTATTCCCTTCCGTTTAATATGTATACTTTCAACAAAATGTGGGGCGTGGTAACGCCGGAGGAAGCTGCGGCTAAAATCGAAGAGCAGAGGATGGCCGCAGGAATCACTGAGCCGAAGAATTTAGAAGAGCAGGCAATCAGCCTTGTGGGAACGGATATCTATGAAAAATTAGTGAAAGGATATACCGAGAAACAGTGGGGGCGTCCCTGCAGCGAGCTTCCTGCATTTATTATCAGGCGGCTTCCCGTGCGCCTGACATTTGACAACAATTATTTTAATGCGCTTTATCAGGGAATACCCCAAGGCGGCTATACGAAGATGGCGGCCAATATGCTGGAAGGAACGGAGGTTCGCTGCGGCGTGGACTATCTGAAGCAGAAAAGAGAGCTTGACGCACTGGCGGAACGGGTCGTGTATACCGGAGCTATTGATGCATACTTCG
The DNA here is from genome assembly GCA_910579335.1 of uncultured Dorea sp. Taxonomy (GTDB): domain Bacteria; phylum Bacillota; class Clostridia; order Lachnospirales; family Lachnospiraceae; genus MD308. The sequence continues at coordinate 14,115 of CAJTUQ010000019.1, forward strand.
GATATAAACTGGGGGTGCTTGAGTACCGCTCGGTCAGATTTGAGACGGAGGTTCTTGATAAGCCGAATTTTCAAGGGAATGCGGCAGTGAATTACACAGATGCACAGATACCGTGGACGCGGATTATTGAGCATAAGTGGTTCGAATCCGGCACGCAGCCGAAAACGGTAATCAGCAGGGAGTACAGTTCGGAATGGAAGCGGGGGGATGAACCGTACTATCCGGTCAATGATGAGAAAAATACAAAATTGTATGAAAAGTATAAAGAATTGTCAGAATCCGAAGAAAGGGTTATCTTCGGCGGGCGGCTTGGAGAGTATAGGTATTATGACATGGATGCAGTGATTGCATCGGCTCTTGACAAGTGTAAAGCCGAGCTGGGATAATAGGGTGTAAATAGCTGGCAAATTTGGTAAAATTAGTTGAAATCCTTCGCTGCATATGGTACGCTATAAACAATTGCTTAATATTATAATAACAGACATGGTATTAACATTATTTTCTTTCACGGCATCAATGCACAAACGTTGTTCTTTGAAATAAAACATGTAAAGGCAGACCTGTTTCGGGATTTAAGTGCAATTTGCAGCGCAGAAACTAAGACGGACATGATTTATAGGAGCGTGTTTTATTCAGGGACTGTTTCAGGGCAGTGATTGAAAAGGCGGGCTCTTTTTTGTGCGCATTTTGCCGGATTTAAATAAGCGGTATCTGTCTGGAATCAAAAATATTGGAGTATTTGGAGGAATATAAAAATGGAGAAGCAATTGAAATGGACGGAGCGGTTTAATATTGGTGTTGATAATATTGACAAAGAACACCAGAAACTTTTTGGCATCATGAACAAAATGATTCGGTTTGGCGAGCAGCCGGAAAAGCACCAATGGATCTGTGACGAAGGAATTAAGTTTTTTAAGGCTCATGCGGTAAAACATTTTGCCGAGGAAGAAGAGTATATGGCTTCCATCGGGTACGATGGGTATAAGACGCATAAGCGCCTGCATGACAATTTCCGGGATGTTACGCTGCCCCAGCTGGAGTGGGAGCTTGACCAGACCGGGTATTCCGTTGCGGCCGTCAACCATTTTCTGGGCGTCTGCACAGGGTGGCTCATTGGGCATACGCTCACGGAGGATCTTGCAATTGTGGGAGAAGGCGAGAGCAAATGGGGAGAACTTCTGCCAGAGGAAGAGCAGGCGTCTATGGGAGAGGCCATCGCTCATCTGATCTATGATATGTTCCGGTTAAAAACTCAGTTAATCAGTAAACAGTACGGCGGAGAGAAATTCGGGAACGGAATTTACTATCGTTTGGTTTATGAAACCGAAGGGGACAAAGAATGGGAAATTATTCTTGTTTTTGAAGAGAAGCTTCTGATTAATACCGTGGGCAAAATGATAGATGTGAAAACCGACAAGGTAAACTCAATGGTTATAAACGCAACGAGATATACGGCAAGGCAGTTCGTGGAGAAACTAAAAAGATATTTCCCGTCGGCGGATCTGCGCAAAATAAAAGGGGAAAACCTTTTGAACTATGAGCAGTTCCAGCAGGTACTGGAAAAAAAGAAGCTTCAGTTCAGCCTTCTGTTTGATACCGGGGCAGGATATTTCGCATTTTGCGTGAGTGCGCCCCATCTGCTGGAGAAGGGCGTCGGCTCAAACATCCAGGTAGAAAATGCCATGTCAGAGATTGAGGAGTACCTTAAGAATAATATTGTGGAGCATGAGGAGGAAGCGAAAAAGAAAATTCTTGTGGTGGATGATTCCGGCCTTATGCGTCAGGCGATAAAGCAGCTTTTGGAGAAGGATTACGAGGTTGGGCTTGCGCAGTCCGGGATAGCGGCAATCAGAAGCATCACGCTCAACAGGCCGGATCTTGTCCTGCTTGACTATGAAATGCCGGTCTGCGACGGCAGGCAGGTGCTTGACATGATCCGCGCGGAGGAAGAGACTGCGGACATTCCGGTCATCTTCCTGACAGGAAGGGGCGACAAGGAGAGCGTTCAAAAGATTGTCCCGCTAAAGCCGGCCGGGTATCTTCTCAAAACTATGAAGCCTGAAGAGATAAAGAAGAGCGTTGATAAATTTTTTGAAAAGCAAAACGGCTAATAAACCCTTGACAACAGCGTAAAATCGTAATAAACTAATCTAGCGTGCATGGAAATGCATTGTATTTTCATGCACAATTCAGAGATAAATGCAACTTATTATTATCGTAGGAGGTGAAAAAGAATGCCAACATTTAACCAGTTAGTAAGAAAAGGACGTCAGACAGCAGTTAAGAAGTCTACGGCTCCGGCACTTCAGAAAGGCTACAACTCTTTGAGAAAGAGAGCGACGGATGAGTCTGCTCCTCAGAAGAGAGGCGTGTGTACGGCAGTTAAGACAGCTACACCGAAAAAGCCGAACTCAGCATTGAGAAAAATTGCCAGGGTACGTCTTTCTAACGGTATCGAGGTAACAAGCTATATTCCGGGCGAAGGCCATAACCTTCAGGAGCATAGCGTTGTCCTGATTCGCGGAGGAAGGGTAAAAGATCTTCCAGGTACGCGTTACCATATCGTTAGAGGAACGCTTGATACGGCAGGTGTTGCCAAGAGAAGACAGGCACGTTCAAAATACGGCGCAAAGAGGCCGAAAGACGCTAAAAAGTAAGCTTTTAGTGAGCGCAGGCCGCAGGCGATGCGCGAACTTAGAGATTACTTTGTTCTTCTGAACGCAGTGAAGAAGAACCTCCTCATGAAAAGCGGAGGAAAACCATAGCAATCTTAACGTTCCGAAGAACGATTCATGAAGTGAAAACTTCAATATTAAAAAGATGTAATCACAAACAGAACTATGATTAAAGTAAGTTGCAGGGAATATAGATACGGACCGTATGCCCTGTGCACTACACAGTATCATTAGAACGACACATGTGAGTACCGATGAATTAATCAAAATGTTTAAGGAGGGAAGAACCGTGCCACGTAAAGGACATACTCAGAAAAGAGACGTATTAGCAGATCCGTTATACAACAACAAAGTGGTGACAAAACTTATCAATAACATTATGTTAGACGGTAAGAAAGGCGTTGCCCAGAAGATAGTATACGGTGCGTTTGACAGAGTTGCAGAAAAAACCGATAAGCCGGCGATTGAAGTGTTTGAGGAGGCAATGAACAATATCATGCCGCAGCTTGAAGTTAAGGCAAGGCGTATCGGCGGTGCGACATACCAGGTGCCAATCGAAGTAAGGGCGGACAGAAGACAGGCGCTTGCGCTTCGCTGGCTTACATTGTTCTCACGCAAAAGAGGCGAGAAGACGATGCAGGAGAGATTGGCGAACGAGATTATGGATGCTGCCAACAATACGGGAGCAGCCGTAAAACGTAAAGAAGATATGCATAAGATGGCTGAAGCAAATAAAGCATTTGCTCACTACAGATTCTAGGAGGCAATAATGGCTGGAAGAGAATATCCATTAGAGAGAACAAGAAATATCGGTATTATGGCTCATATTGATGCCGGTAAGACTACACTCACAGAGCGTATTCTTTACTATACCGGTGTAAACTACAAGATTGGAGATACTCATGAAGGTACTGCAACTATGGACTGGATGGAGCAGGAGCAGGAAAGAGGTATCACAATCACTTCCGCAGCTACTACTTGTCACTGGACACTTGAGGAAGACGGGAAACCGAAGGCAGGCGCCCCGGAACATCGTATCAATATTATTGATACTCCGGGACACGTTGACTTTACCGTAGAGGTTGAGCGTTCTCTTCGTGTACTTGACGGAGCGGTAGGTGTGTTCTGTGCTAAGGGTGGTGTTGAGCCGCAGTCAGAAAATGTATGGCGTCAGGCAGACACCTACAATGTACCGAGAATGGCTTTCATCAACAAGATGGACATTTTGGGTGCGGATTTCTACAATGCTGTTGAGCAGATTAAGACAAGGCTTGGAAAGAACGCCATTTGTCTTCAGCTGCCAATCGGCAAAGAGGATGATTTTAAGGGAATTATCGATTTGATGGAGATGAGGGCTTACATCTATAATGATGACAAGGGCGATGATATCTCTATCGTAGAGATTCCGGATGATATGAAGGACGACGCAGAGCTTTACCGCTCAGAGCTGGTAGAGAAAATCTGTGATTTAGACGATGATTTGATGATGCAGTATCTTGAGGGAGAGGAGCCGTCCGTAGAGGATTTGAAGACGGCGCTCAGGAAGGCGACATGTGAATGTACCGCTGTTCCGGTATGCTGCGGTTCCGCATACAGAAACAAAGGCGTGCAAAAGCTTCTTGACGCTGTGCTGGAGTATATGCCTGCACCGACAGACATTCCTCCGATTCAGGGTGTTGACGCAGACGGCAATGATGTTGTGAGACATTCTTCTGACGAGGAGCCGTTCTCGGCTTTGGCGTTCAAGATTATGACAGACCCATTTGTTGGAAAGCTTGCATATTTCAGAGTTTATTCCGGTACGATGAACTCCGGTTCCTATGTGCTGAATGCAACGAAGGGAAAGAAGGAGCGCGTAGGACGTATTCTTCAGATGCATGCAAACAAGAGGCAGGAGCTTGATAAAGTTTATTCCGGCGATATTGCTGCGGCAATCGGATTTAAATTTACTACGACAGGTGATACGCTGTGTGCAGACCAGCATCCGGTTATCCTTGAGTCGATGGAGTTCCCGGAGCCGGTTATCGAGCTTGCAATTGAGCCGAAAACGAAGGCTTCCCAGGGCAAACTTGGCGAATCTCTTGCAAAGCTGGCGGAGGAAGACCCAACGTTCCGCGCACATACTGACCAAGAGACGGGCCAGACGATTATTGCCGGAATGGGTGAGCTTCACCTTGAGATTATCGTAGACAGGCTTCTGCGTGAATTTAAGGTGGAGGCAAATGTAGGCGCACCTCAGGTTGCATACAAAGAGGCGTTTACAAAAGCTGTTGATGTTGACAGCAAATATGCGAAGCAGTCAGGAGGACGCGGACAGTACGGACACTGTAAGGTTAAGTTTGAACCTATGGACGCCAACGGTGAAGAACTGTTCAAGTTTGAGTCCAGCGTAGTCGGCGGAGCGATTCCGAAAGAATATATTCCTAAAATCGGCGAAGGTATCGAGGAAGCGATGCAGGCAGGTATCCTTGGAGGATTTCCGGTTGTCGGCATTAAGGCGAATGTGTACGATGGTTCCTACCATGAGGTCGATTCCAGTGAGATGGCATTCCACATTGCAGGTTCCCTTGCATTTAAAGATGCCATGAAGAAAGCGGAGCCGATACTTCTTGAGCCTATCATGAAGGTAGAGGTAACGATGCCGGAGGAATATATGGGAGATGTTATCGGTGATATCAACTCCCGGCGCGGACGTATCGAAGGTATGGATGATTTGGGCGGAGGAAAGATTGTGCGGGGTTACGTGCCGCTTTCCGAAATGTTCGGCTATTCCACGGACCTTCGTTCAAGGACACAGGGACGCGGGAACTACTCCATGTTTTTTGAAAAATATGAGCCGGTTCCGAAATCTGTGCAGGAAAAAGTGTTGACAAATAAAAATGCTTAAAATAAAGAAAAGGCTTGAAAAACTGCATGATTTGAAATATAATCAGAGTTAGCCGAGTAAACGTATAATTAAAATATGCCATAAGTGGCACTGTAATTTAAGGAGGATATTCATAATGGCAAAAGCTAAATTTGAAAGAACTAAACCACATTGTAATATTGGTACCATCGGCCACGTTGACCACGGTAAAACAACTCTTACGGCAGCAATCACAAAGGTTCTGTCTGAGAGAGTAGAAGGAAATGCAGCGGTTGCATTTGATAACATTGATAAGGCTCCGGAAGAGAGAGAGCGTGGAATCACAATTTCTACAGCTCACGTAGAGTATGAGACAGCGAACCGTCACTATGCTCACGTTGACTGTCCGGGACATGCCGACTACGTTAAGAACATGATTACAGGTGCTGCTCAGATGGACGGCGCTATCCTTGTTGTAGCTGCGACAGACGGTGTTATGGCTCAGACAAAAGAGCACATCCTTCTGTCCCGTCAGGTAGGCGTTCCTTACATCGTAGTATTCATGAACAAATGTGACATGGTAGACGATGAGGAGCTTCTTGAGTTAGTAGAGATGGAGATTACGGAAGTTCTTGAAGAGTATGAGTTTGAGGGATGCCCGATTATTCAGGGTTCTGCTCTGAAGGCTCTTGAAGATCCGAGCAGCGAGTGGGCTGACAAGATTATGGAACTGATGGATACGGTAGATTCCTTTATTCCGGATCCGAAGCGTGCTACAGACCAGCCGTTCCTTATGCCTGTAGAGGACGTATTCTCTATCACAGGACGTGGAACTGTTGCTACAGGTAGAGTTGAGCGTGGTGTTCTTCATGTAAATGATGAAGTAGAAATCGTTGGTATCCATGAGGATAAGAGAAAAACAGTTGTTACAGGTGTTGAGATGTTCCGTAAGCTTCTTGACGAGGCTCAGGCTGGTGACAACATCGGTGCTCTTCTTCGTGGCGTTCAGAGAACAGAGATTGAAAGAGGACAGTGTCTTGTTAAACCGGGTTCTGTAACATGTCATACAAAGTTCACAGGTCAGGTTTACGTATTGACAAAGGACGAGGGCGGCCGTCATACACCGTTCTTCAACAACTATCGTCCGCAGTTCTATTTCAGAACAACTGACGTTACAGGTATCTGCAACCTTCCGGAAGGTATTGAGATGTGTATGCCTGGCGATAACGTAGAGATTACTGCTGAGTTGATTCATCCGGTAGCTATGGAGCAGGGTCTTCGTTTCGCTATCCGTGAGGGCGGCCGTACAGTAGGTTCAGGTACAGTTGCAACTATCATCGAGTAATTGATGGAAAGCTAGATTTTAAGGGACTTTCTGAAATACCAGAAAGTCCCTTTTTCTAAAATGAACATTTTAATCTCCAAGAAATGGAGTAAATAAAAAATGGTGTAAATATTTAATGTATCCATTGTAAAAAAACAGTGCAGGTTTTCCCGCACTGTTTTCGTTTCGAAAATATTTTACTCCGAGATGTCTTCTGCGTCCTCATCGGAATCGCCGTCGTGCCCGTTTTGCAGCGGGTCGTCGTTATCCTCGTCGCTCATCGGTGTTTCCGAATCATCAGAATCGCCGTCATGTCCATTTTGCAACGGGTCGTCGTCATCCTCATCGCCCGTGGGTGCTTCTGCATCATCGAAACTGTCGTTGTCTGCCTCGTCGTCAATACTTTGAGGCGCGGGCCCGTCTTCTGTCTCATTGCCGCCAAACAGACCCTTGAAGAAATTAACTATCTTATCAAAGAAACCGTCTCCTTCCTCGGAGTTTACTTTTTCCTTAATATCGTCTAAGGTACTGTCAATTACTGCGTTGTCGCCGAGAAGCTTGTCGTTAGTGCTGTTGATGATTCCACCCTTGTCACTGCCGCCGAAAAATCCGGTGAATGTACTGACAAGCTTTGAAAAGAATCCCTCTTCCTTGCCTTCTAAGTTATCAAGCGTTTTTTTCAGTGCTTTTACGTCATAATCATACTGTGCGATATTTTGCATAAGTGAGACGATTTGTGCAATCTGCTCATCCGTCAAATCAACGCCGGCTTTTTTTGCAGTCTCTTTTACTGTCTCTTCGATTTTGCTTTCATCGGTAAGGTTTCCCTCGATAACGGCCTGTTTTACCTCGTTCATCAGATTGGACGCTTCATCCTGTCCGATATCGTCTGCAAGCTCGCCGGTAGTTACAAGCTCTTCGGTCGCCGCCGCTTTTTGCTCTTCACTGAGTTCTTTGCCGCTGGCGGATTCATAAGCCATCATAATTCCCGTTAAGGCGCCCGTTCCGGATACCTCAATCGGAGAGGCGGCAACAACATTGCAGTTCTCGACGCCGGATGTGAGCAGGGTGCTGGCAATCATAGAGCTTGTTACAAATGTAAGGTTTGCAACCTTTACCTGGATTCCGCCTTTTTCAGTCGGCTCAACATAAGAACAGCTGTAAGTTTTTTTCCCAATCTGTGATTCTGTGGCAATGCCTTCCATATATTTGCGTTCGTCTTGATTTGTTACTTCAATGGTGTCAACATCGTCTGCGGTTGTTCCAAAATATTTATACATGGACTCTTTTTGTTCGTCCGACAGGTTTGCTCCCAATGTGACAACTTTAGAACTGTCCGCTTTTGCTGCAATGGGTACGCTAACACAAATAAGTGACGCCGCAGTAAAAACAAAGATGCTTTTCTTAATACAGCGCAAAATGCGCTGCGGTGCTTTCGTTTTAAATTTTTCCATACTACACTCCCCTTTATTCATTCTTTTTGTATCTCCCTGCTTCTCATAATATATCACAGGCTTTTCGGTTTGAAAAGAAAAACCGTCTTAACAATTTCTGAATATTTTTTGTAGATGTCTTTCAAAGGTGGTATCCTCCGTTACACCCTGCAGCTCTCCAAGCAGTTTTCCATTCCGGAAAAAAGCAAATGTAGGGACGATGGAGGCCTTATACCGCTCGGCCAGTTCCGGCGATTCGTCTACTTCTACTTCGCAGAATTGTATGCGGTTTTTGTATCCCGGCTCAATATCTTCTACAAGAGGCTTCATCATGGCGCATTTGCCGCACCATGCGGCATAAAACATAACGACGACAGGTAAGGAGCTTTTTTTTATTTCCATTGAAAAATTTTTTGCTGTCAGATGCAGCATGTATCTCAACCTTTCTTATTTGTTCCGGAAGCTTATGTTTGAGTTTAATATTTCAAAAACCTCCCGGAGAGAGTTCTTGATACAGCCAAAGCAATGGCTTCGGCGTTTTTTCATATAAAATGATTTATAGCGCCTGCGGCGCCATTTTTTTATAAATCTTAATTTCATAAAAGCACTCCGGAAATCTTTATTCCTTACTATTATATGCACGTGCGCCGGTTAGATTTACGCTCTGTAATTAATTTGCAGATAGGATTGCCGTACGAAGAAAACTTTTCTTCGTATTCGGTCATAATATTATTCTCATTCATAGCTTTGTCATGGTGCAGGTCGTAAGTAAGAGCGGTAATTTCCCATAGGCCGGACGACTCAAGCTGCTCTGCGGAAAAGTCGAAAAGCCTGCGGTTATCTGTCTTAAACTCTACTTGTCCGTCTGCGGCAAGTATACGGTCATATCGGGCAAAAAATTCCTTTGAAGTCAGCCGTCTTCCGGCGTGGCGCGCTTTTGGCCACGGGTCGGAAAAGTTGAGGTAGATGCGGGAAACCTCTCCGGGAGAGAAGATTTGGGGAAGCATGGCGGCATCGATGCAGAGGAAACGAATGTTTTCCGACACTGCATGATCCGGTTCATCGGACGTAAGCTTTTCTACGGCTCTTAGAAGAACGCTGGAATAACGTTCGATACCGACATAGTTTATCTGAGGATTTCGGGCGGCGAGG
>CAJTUQ010000019.1:23633-33481 GCA_910579335.1 uncultured Dorea sp.
TTCCGCTGCAGATGTCTGGTTCTTTTATGACGAGAGGACAGGCGTTAAGGACGCCGTCGGCTCTTTTAATATTTCTCAGTCTCATAACAAGGCTCTCTTTCTATCATTAATTTCTATATTTTTGGTACAAGTTTAGCGTGTTTGGGAGAAGAAGTCAAACCACTTTTCACAAATTCCGCAAACATTCGTCTATGATTGAAAGCCGAATATAAGAAAGCGTAAAACTGCACAAAAAAAATAAAAAATTTATTAAATTTTACTATGGAAATTTGCAAAAAAAGGTGTATTATTGATAGCGTAGGTTTTACTATTTCTAACAGAAGGTGGATGGGGGTGTCATATGGATTCGATTATAAAAAGACTCGCGGAGATTGAAGAAACAGCAGAGGCAATCGTTGACAATGCCGAGAAGCAGAAATTCGAGGAAGAGAAGAAGATTCAGGCAAAGCGCGATGAATTTGACCGGAAGCTGAATGAGGAAGTGAATAAGCAGATTGAAACCATCCGGGCGGAGGGCAGTAAGAAGATGGAGCAGGTGCTTGACGAGGAGCGTCAAAAGCACAGGGATACGATTGATAATCTGGAAGCAGAATTTGCACAGCACCACACAGAATATGCAAAAGAAATATTAAAGCAGATATTAGAGGTGTAGGCTTATGGGGAATCTAAGGACGTACAGCGGTATTACTACGAAGGTACGGGCCATGCAGGCAAAGCTTCTGACGGCTGCGGATTTTGAGAGCATTGCGAATCTTAAGACTGTGCCGGAAGTAATTGAGTATCTGAAGGAGAAACCGGCGTACACAAAATATATTAACCGGATGGACACATCCCTTTACCACAGAGGCAATGTGGAAAAGGTGCTGTCACAGTCATTTTACGATGATTATACCAGGATTTTCCGGTTTGCAGGCATGGAGCAGAAAAAGTTTTTAAAAACATACTGGAAAAGATATGAGATTGATTTGATAAACTACTGTCTCAGGATTGTGTTTAACCACTACGATGTTCCGTTCGATATTGATTATAAAAAAGAAATTTTTGACAAATATTCCCAATTGTCTGTCAGCAAGCTTGTGCTGTCAAAGAATATTGAAGAACTGATAGATAATTTGAAAGGCACGGAATATTATTCGCCGCTGCAGACCTTGCGGGAATCGGGTGCGGCAACGCTATTTGATTACGATTTAACTTTGGAGCTTTACTACTTTTCCATGATGTGGAAGGAAGAAAAGCGCCTTCTCAAGGGAAAGGAGAGGGAGCTTTTTATCAGGGATTACGGTATCCGAATCGACCTTACGAACCTTCAGTGGATTTACCGGGCAAAGAAGTATTACAATATGCTGCCGCCGGATATCTATGCAATGATGATACCGATTCAGTACCGGTTCAGCAAGGAGGAGTTTAAGGCGCTGGTTGAGGCTCCGACTGTCGAGGAGTTCATAAAGCAGGTAGGCTTAACGAAATACGGGAAAAAGATTACATTTGATGGAGGACGTATGCTGGAACGCCAGTGCAGGGATATCCTTAAGGCGGCCTATCTGTCGGACCGGAGGCATAATCCGTATTCGGTTGCCACCATCAATGCATATTTGTTCTTAAAAGAAGGAGAAATCCGGAAAATAATAAGTGCGCTTGAATGTATTCGCTACGGCTTATCTTCAAGAGATATATCAGGATACTTAGGAGGTGTGACGCAATGATTGTGAAGATGAAGTTTCTAAGCATCAGCGGTCCCAGGACAGACATTGACCGTGTATGTGACGTGTATTTATCCAAGTACGCAATGCAGCTTGAAAACGCAATTACAGAGCTTCGTACAACAGACAATCTTCTTCCGTTCGTCGAGGTAAATCCATATAAAGAGCCGCTGGCAAGAACGGAGCAGTTCGTATCGCTTTTGGAAGGAGGGAGCAGTGAGGTAGACCGCACGCTCTCGACGGACGATATGCTCTCGCTTGTCCGCGACATCAATAGCAGCTACGTGGATTTACAGGAGAGGAAAGAACTGTTAAAAAAGAAAAAGGATTTGCTGACAGAGAAGTTCAGCATCCTGGAGCCTTTTGGATCCATGAAGCTGGAGCTGCAGAAGGTTCTCCATTACAAGTATATGCAGGTGCGTTTCGGAAGGATGGCGGTAGACTACTACCAGAGACTGGGAAAATATCTGTATGACGATTTGGATGCTGTCTTTATCGAGGCGGCGCAGAATGAGAATTACGTGTACGGCTGTTATTTTGCGGCGAATGCGGATGTAGGAAAGGCGGACGCAATCTTCCGTTCCCTGCATTTTGAGCGGATTCGCATTCCGATGGAATATATCGGTACACCAGAGGAGGCGTGTACGAACCTCCAGAATGATATCAAAGAGACGACAAGAAAGATTGATGAGGTTAAAGCCGAGATAAAGAAGCTGGTAACGAGCCATGCACCGCAGCTTCTGGGGACGCAGAAACGCCTGCAGGAGCTCTCCAATAACTTTGACGTCCGCAGGTCCGCCGCCAGAATCAGCGGCGACGAACAGGAAGACAACTATATTCTCTGCGGCTGGATGAGTGAAGAAAACGTCGAAAAGCTTTTGAAGGAGACGAAAAGTGACGGCCGGGTGTTTGTTATGGTGGAGGAAGACAGAGAGAAGTTCTTTGGAGAGCCTCCCACAGAGCTTAAAAACCCAAAACTGTTCAAACCATTTGAGATGTTTATCCGGATGTACGGGCTTCCTTCCCACAATGAGATGGATCCGACAGTTTTTGTAGCGCTGACTTACACATTTATTTTCGGGGCGATGTTCGGCGACGTGGGGCAGGGGTTGTGTCTGTTCGTGGGCGGCGGCCTTTTGTACCTTGTTAAAAAGATAAACCTTGCCGGAATTATATCAATTGCCGGGTTGTTTTCCACGTTTTTTGGATTTATGTTCGGAAGCATCTTCGGATTTGAAGAGGTTATAGAGGCCCGGTGGCTCAGGCCGACGCAGGCGATGACGGAGCTGCCGTTTATCGGGCAGCTCAATACGGTGTTTGTAATAGCAATCGCATTTGGCATGGGCTTAAATATACTGGTAATGATTTTCCAGATTATCAATGCGGCGCGGGCGCATGATACCGGAAATATATGGTTTTCCCACAATGGTGTCGCAGGACTTGTGTTTTACGGATTCTTGATTGCTACGGTCGTATTGTTTATGACAGGGCATAAGACTCCGGGGAATATTATGATGGCGCTGTTTCTTGGGGTGCCGGTACTTCTGTTTTTGTTTAAGGAGCCTCTTACGAATCTCGTCGAGAGGAGGCACAAAAAGATGGAAGAGAGCAAGGGTATGTTTTTGATACAGGGCTTTTTTGAACTGTTTGAGACTATGCTGAGTTATTTTTCCAATACTATTTCTTATGTCCGTATCGGGGCATTCGCTGTCAGCCATGCGGCGATGATGGAAGTCGTGCTGATGCTGTCGGGGGTAACCGCAGGGCATACGAATTGGGCCGGAGTTGTTATCGGTAATATTATTGTATGTGCCCTCGAAGGGCTTGTTGTAGGGATACAGGTGTTAAGGCTTGAGTATTATGAACTGTTCAGTCGTTTTTACAGCGGATCCGGACGGGAGTTCAAGCCGTTTAACAGCCAGGGAAAAGAGTAAAATATAAAAAGGACGTAGTAGTCAAATATAAGGAGGATTCACAACATGACACTGACAGTAAAATTATTATTAATTGCAGCTTTAATACTTAGCATTATCATTCCGTTCGGCTATTTCCTGATTGGGGAGAAAAACAAAAAACGGTACAAGATGACACTGGCAACGAATGTCTTTTTCTTCTTCGGAGCGCTTCTTGTCGGAGGTATTATGCTGTTTTCAGGTGTTCCGGTACAGGCGGCGGAGGGCGCGGCGGCAGCGTCTAATGCAACCGGCTTCGGATATCTGGCGGCGGCTCTTTCTACCGGACTTTCCTGCGTGGGCGGCGGTATCGCCGTGGCAAGTGCGGCAAGTGCGGCGCTTGGCGCAATCAGCGAGGATCCAAGCGCGCTTGGTAAATCCTTGATCTTTGTAGGTCTTGCCGAAGGTGTGTGTCTGTATGGGCTTATTATTTCTTTTATGATTATAGGTAGGTTGTAGAATGAAAATGTATCTGATTAGTGATAATGTCGATACGCTTACCGGTATGCGCCTGGCGGGGGTTGACGGCGTAGTGGTCCATGAGAGGGAAGAGCTTAGAAAAGAGCTTGAGGAAGCGATGGACGATAAAAGCATCGGAATTATTCTTCTGACGGAAAAATTCGGAAGGGAGTTCCCGGATCTATTAGACGAAATCAAGCTGGAGCGGTCGTTCCCGCTCTTGATAGAGATTCCCGACAGACACGGTACCGGCCGTAAGAAAGATTTTATCACATCTTATGTAAATGAAGCTATCGGATTAAAACTGTAAAAAGAGGGTGACACGCATGACTATAGAAGAAAAAATTGCGCGTCTGCAGTCGTCTGCCATGACAGAAGCCAGGGCGCAGGGCAATGCGATTATCTGGCAGCATAAAAAGGCTTTGATGACCATCTATGAGCAGCATGTAGAGGAAGCCAAAAGACAGGCAGAGATCAGGATTAAAGCGGAGCAGACGAACATCAGACACCAGCTCAATATGTCCGCGTCTAAAGCGCAGCTTGATATGAAGCAGGAATACGGAAAGACGCAGAAAAGACTGAAAAAGCAATTATTCCGCGAAGTAGAACAGATACTTCAGGATTATATGAAGACAGAGGAGTATAAGCGCCTGCTGGTAAAATATATTGAGAATGCTGCAAAGTTTGCGAACGGCGCTGCCATGACAATATACATTAACCCGACGGATGCGGATATAAAAGAATATTTGGAGGAGCATACAGGGGTTGCCGTTACGGTAAGCAAGGAAGACTTTATCGGCGGTATCCGCACAGTAGTCCATGAGAGAAATATTCTGATTGACCATGCCTTTAAGGGAGCCATCGAACGGGAATACAATAAGTTTGTTTTCGGAGGAGGTGCGGGAATTGGATAGCAGGAAAATTGAAGAGATTTACGGCATTAACGGTCCTGTCATCTATCTGAAGGGAAAAACCGGATTTAAGATGTCCGAGATGGTTCATGTAGGAAAGGAAAAGCTTGTGGGAGAGGTTATCTCTCTTGATAAGAATGTAACGACGATACAGGTTTATGAGGAGACTTCAGGGCTTAGACCGGGTGAGGAGGTCGAGGCGACCGGAGATGCGGTATCGGTTACGCTGGCTCCTGGAATACTGAATAATATTTTTGATGGAATCGAGCGGCCTTTGGAGAAAATAGGCGAAAGCGGCGGGGCGTTTATCACGCGGGGCGTCAGTGTGGATTCGCTGGATACAAGCAAGCTTTGGGATACTCATATGACCGTGTCCGAAGGGGAATTTTTACACGGCGGGACAATATTTGCCGAGGTGCCTGAGACGAGGGCGATTGTCCACAAATGTATGATTCCTCCATTGATAGAGGGAACTGTCGTTGAAGTGAAGCCTGACGGACAGTATACGATTCATGATACGCTGCTTGTATTGGAGCTTCCGGACGGAACAAGAAAAGAAATAACGATGACCCAGCACTGGCCTATCCGCGTGCCGAGACCTGTGCATAAGAGATATCCGGCAAGTATTCCGCTTGTGACCGGGCAGCGTATACTGGATACGATGTTCCCGATTGCCAAGGGCGGCACGGCTGCGATTCCGGGAGGTTTCGGCACCGGAAAAACGATGACCCAGCACCAGATTGCAAAATGGTCGGATGCAGATATAATTGTCTATATCGGATGTGGAGAGCGCGGCAATGAGATGACGCAGGTTCTTGAAGAGTTCGGGGAGCTGGTTGACCCGAAGTCGGGGAATCCTTTGATGGACAGGACGACGCTGATTGCGAATACGTCCAATATGCCGGTAGCAGCCCGTGAAGCGTCCATCTATACCGGACTTACGCTGGCGGAGTATTACAGGGATATGGGATATGACGTGGCGATTATGGCGGATTCCACATCCAGATGGGCGGAGGCGCTGCGAGAGCTTTCCGGACGTCTGGAGGAGATGCCGGCGGAAGAAGGATTTCCTGCATATCTGGCATCGCGGCTGTCGGCGTTCTATGAGCGTGCGGGAATGATGCAGACGTTAAACGGAGAGACCGGTTCCGTGTCGATTATTGGAGCAGTATCGCCTCAGGGCGGCGACTTTTCCGAGCCCGTGACGCAGAATACGAAGCGGTTTGTCCGGTGTTTCTGGGGGCTTGATAAATCTCTGGCGTATGCAAGGCATTTTCCGGCCATCCATTGGCTGACGAGCTACAGCGAGTACCTGAACGATTTGAGCGGATGGTATTCGGATCATGTATCGCCGAAGTTTTTAGATTACAGGAACCGCATCATGTCCATCCTAAGCCAGGAGAACAGCCTGATGGAAATCGTTAAGCTGATTGGCGCGGATGTGCTTCCGGACGACCAGAAGCTGACCCTTGAGATTGCGAAAGTAATCCGTCTCGGCTTTTTACAGCAGAATGCTTTCCACAAGGATGATACTTGCGTATCTATGGAGAAGCAGTTTAAGATGATGGATGTCATCCTATATCTGTTTAAGACCTGCCGGAAACTGATTGCTATGGGGATGCCGATGTCGATATTAAAGTCAGAGGGCATTTTTGAGAAAGTCATTGCGATTAAGTATGACGTTCCCAACGACAACCTGCAGTTGCTGGATATGTATAAGCTGGATATTGATGCATATTATAATAAGATTATTGAGAAGAATGCGTAAAGGAGGAGTGTTAATATGGGAATAGAATATCTTGGACTCAGTAATATTAACGGGCCTCTTGTGGTGCTTGAGGGTGTGCAGGAAGCGTTTTTCGATGAGATTGTTGAGTTTGTTGTAGACGGAAACATTAAAAAGATGGGCCGTATCGTGGAGCTTGATAATGAAAGGGCTGTCATTCAGGTGTTTGAAGGGACGGAGAACATGTCGCTTCAGAATACCCATACGAAGCTGACAGGACACCCGATGGAGGTGCCGGTGTCGGCGGATATGCTTGGACGTACCTTTAACGGGGTAGGCGTGCCCATTGACGGGCTCGGCTCGGTGATGGCGGAGGAGCGCCGTAATGTGAACGGCCTTCCTTTGAATCCTGTGAAAAGAGAGTATCCGAGAAACTATATCCGTACCGGAATTTCGGCGATTGACGGTCTGACTACATTGATTCGAGGCCAGAAGCTTCCGATTTTTTCCGGAAACGGTCTTCCTCACGACCAGCTGGCAGCGCAGATAGTAAAGCAGGCTTCGCTGGGAGACGACTCGGAGGAGGAATTTGCGATTGTGTTCGGAGCAATGGGCGTAAAGCACGATGTCGCAGAGTTTTTCCGAAAGACATTTGAGGAAAGCGGCGTATCGGATCATGTGTGTATGTTTTTGAACCTTGCTAATGACCCGGTGGTGGAACGTCTGATTACACCGAAGGTTGCGCTGACGGTTGCAGAGTATCTTGCGTTTGAGTGCAATATGCATATTCTTGTAATTCTGACGGATATGACCTCCTTCGCAGAGGCCATGCGTGAAGTTTCCTCGTCGAGAGGGGAGATTCCTTCGAGAAAGGGGTATCCGGGATATTTATACAGTGAGCTTGCCACCATTTACGAGCGTGCAGGTATCGTAGAAGATTCTCTCGGTTCTGTGACGCAGCTTCCGATTCTTACTATGCCCAATGATGATATTACGCATCCGATTCCGGATTTGACCGGGTATATCACGGAAGGCCAGATCGTGCTGGACAGGAATCTGCACGGACAGTCTATCTATCCGCCAATCAGCATCCTGCCGTCACTTTCAAGGCTTATGAAGGACGGAATCGGCGCAGGTTATACGAGAGACGATCACCAGAGCCTTGCCAACCAGCTTTTCTCAGCTTATGCGAAAGTAGGAGAAGCAAGGAATCTCGCCTCCGTTATCGGTGAAGATGAGCTGTCGCCTTTGGATAAAAAATACTTGAAATTCGGTCTGGAATTTGAAAAACGCTATATCGGACAGGGACCTACTGAAAACCGTACGATAGAGCAGACATTAGACCTGGGCTGGGAACTTCTGCACCTCCTCCCAAGAGAAGAACTAGACAGAATAGACACAAAACTACTGGATATTTATTATCCAAGTGAAGGATCGCAGGGCGCAGCGGAGCTTTCATAAACGCAAGCGTTTATGAAAGCTTCGATATGGCCTGCTTCGACGTGACCGAGCAGCGAAGCGGCGAGGAAACGGAGAGAGAGCCGACGGCTTGGAGGTTCGTGGTGTTTTAGGTATTTTGGGAAGAAAGGAAGGTGTCGTATGGATCCGCGGGAGTTTCCGACAAAAGGGAATTTAATGCTTGCAAAAAACTCGCTGGTACTTGCCCGTCAGGGATATGAGCTGATGGATAAGAAGAGGAACATTCTTCTGAAAGAGCTGATGAGTTTAATTAATGAAGCGAAAGATATACAAGAACAGATTGATACAACATTTACCCGTGCATATGCATGTCTGCAGCATGCCAACATTGACATGGGAATCAGCAAGGTTCAGGAGCTTGCATTTACAGTGCCGATTGAAGATTCCATTGTTATACAGACAAGAAGTATTATGGGCACTGAGATTCCCCATGTTAAATACGATTCCAAGCAGAACAACCTGACCTATTCGTTCGGGAGCACGGGGGAGTCTATTGATATAGCAAGAGAAGCGTTCCGTGAGGTGAAGGAACTGACGGTGAAGCTGTCCACGGTAGAAAACTCGGCATACCGTCTGGCTGCAAACATCAAGAAGACGCAGAAGAGGGCAAACGCCTTGAAAAATATCACCATTCCCATGTATACCAATTTGGTTTATACGATTAATAATGCGCTGGAAGAAAAAGAGCGCGAGGAATTTACCAGATTGAAAGTTATAAAGAAGATGCAGGGGAAGTAGTTTATAGCCGAGCGATGGCTGTGATATAAATTCATACAGAAAATAAAGTAAAGTGGTTATATAGGGGGCGGTTGTTCTGGTAGATTTTTATCTACTTTTGCAACAGCTCCATTTTAGCTTTTGTAAAGAAAGCATTCCTTTTATTTATATAAATAATTTAACAAAAGTAATAATTTTATAGTATACTATATTTGTGCCATTATAATATAGAAGACATAATCGATTTCCACATAAAAGGCAAACTGTCCAATAATGCTATACTAGTCTATCAATATTTTATGAGAGGCGATAGCAAAGACTGGAGCCAGATAATTTTCATAATACAGTATAATTATGGGAGCATAATGTATGTACAAAGATATCTTGGTGACAAACGTTTTCAGTTGATGAATATTTATTATAACGGTTCAGGCATTTTAGGAACACAGTCCCGAAGAAATAGAGTAATTGATGGAGCGGAGCGAGATAAAATAAAAACGGCATACCTATCATCATTGGTTATGCCGCTAAAAAATAATATTATTAATTTAAGATACAAAAGCTATTTTATTTTTTGTGATTTTACTCACTTCTTTTTCCAAATGGTTATGCTCTTACGAAGAGCCACTTTGCCGTATTTTTTCATTTGCTGACTGCTATTGCCTTTTTGCTGTTTCAGGCAATATACTTTTATTGATGTAAATCCAAACTGCTCGGCAAAGTTTGTAGATAAATAATCAACCGGAATAACTTCCCCTCCATATCGAACGTTATCGTTGACAAAAGCTACCATAGAGCCTTTTTTGCATGTTCGGTACAGTTCTGCAAATGTAAAGGCAAGTTCCGTAAAATAACCTTCAACCATGCGAATTACACCGTTATTATTTAAATCTCCATGTGCCTT
>CAJTUQ010000020.1:0-8115 GCA_910579335.1 uncultured Dorea sp.
GATGCATTTTCCATCTTCAACCAATCCTCCGTCGCCAAGGCGATGGAAAGCGTGACATCCACATTAGCGCTCCTACTCGGCGGAATCGCAGGAATATCCCTGCTTGTCGGGGGAATCGGGATTATGAATATCATGCTTGTATCTGTCACTGAGCGCACAAAAGAAATCGGCATCCGCAAAGCAATCGGGGCAGGACGCGGAGCCATTATGCTTCAATTCCTTATCGAGGCTCTCATAATCAGCCTTTTAGGATGTCTCTTTGGCATCGTATTTTCATGGGCGATAATATATACAATAAATGCTATCGGAAGTTCACATATTACCCTGTCCCCAGGCATTGTTCTGCTGTCAATCGTATTTTCCGCAGGCATTGGTGTTCTGTTCGGACTGTACCCGGCGAATAAAGCGGCAAAGAAAACTCCGATAGAGGCCCTCGCATATCATTGAGAACACAAACAAGCTGCTGTCCGCGTAAATGCCCGGACAGCAGCTTGCTTATACCTATATGTCATTTTTCTATCCCTGAGTAAACCGGGCTAAAAACTGCTTTGTCCGTTCCTCTCTCGGATTCTCAAACACTTGCCTGGGCTCTCCCTGCTCTACAATCAATCCCTCATCCATAAAAATCGTATGGTCCGCCACATCTCTTGCAAATGCCATCTCATGCGTCACAATAATCATAGTTGTTTTCTGAGCCGCCAGCTCTTTAATTACTCTAAGTACTTCTCCTGTCAGCTCCGGGTCAAGGGCGGATGTAGGTTCGTCAAAGCAGAGAATGTCCGGTGCCAGCGCCAGCGCCCTCGCAATTGCCACCCTCTGCTGCTGGCCGCCGGATAACTGATGCGGATAACTCCCCATCCGGCTGCTTAAGCCCATCTGTGCCAGAAGTTCCTTAGCCTGTGTATGTATTTCTTCGTGAATTTCTTTTTTTCTTGCTTTGTAATCCGGCTGCTCAGAAGCAAGAAGCTCCTTAGCCAGCATTACATTTTCCAGAGCCGTATACTGCGGAAACAGATTGAAAGACTGAAACACAAGGCCAAAATGCAGCCTTTTTTTTCGGATTGCCGATTCTAACTGCGTGGAAATGTCCGCAGAATCAAACAGTGTGTCCCCTCCCACTCTTATGATCCCTTTATCCGGGCGTTCTAAAAAATTCAGGCACCGAAGAAGCGTTGTCTTCCCGCTTCCGGAGGAACCTATAATGGAAACCGCCTGCCCCTTTTCCAACGAAAAACTGATATCCTTTAAAACCTCCGTGCGGTTAAAAGCCTTGCATATATGTTCTACTTCTAAAATAGCCATGTTTTCCTCCCGTTATCTGAAATAATTCAGCTTTTCTTCCAAACGGCTTAAAGCAACTGTCAGGATTCCGTTAAAGATAAGATAGTAAACCGCTGTAAAAAACAACGGCCAGATAGCGCCGGATATCCCGTAGGAGCCCTTCATAAATGCCTGTCCCGCCCATATAATCTCCTGCAAGGCAATAATACGGGCAAGAGAGGTATCCTTTACCAGTGTAATAATCTCATTAGACATCGGCGGTACAATACGTTTTATCATTTGAAGCAGCGTAACTTTAAAGAAAATCTGGCTCTTAGTCATACCAAGCACCAGTCCCGCCTCCTCCTGTCCCACCGGAACTCCTTGTATGCCGCCTCTGTAAATTTCAGAAAAATAACAGGCGTAATTCAATATAAAGGATACGGACGCCGCCAAAAACCTGCCCGATTCACCGCTTCCCCAAATGGGATTGTGCAGCACCAGTCCGGGGAAATAATAGATGATTAAAAGCTGGATCATCAGAGGAGTCCCCCTGATAATCCAGACAACGAGCTTTGCAAAGTAACTCAGCGGCCGGAATTTTGACATAGAGCCGAACGCAATGACAAGCCCAAGCGGAAAGGCTCCGATAAGCGTCACAAAAAATAATTTTAACGTTTGCAGGAAGCCGATATTTAATGCATGGACAACTATCGGCATCTGTTCCATCATCTGTTCCATAACTGATTCCCTTATCTTAACTTTTTCTACCGTCTATTGTTCAATAACCGCAGCCTGTACACCATACTTCTCTGCACATTCCATCATCTTTCCGTCAGCATAGCTGGATGCAAAAAAATCATTCAGGGATGCGGCAAGATCTGAACCCTTGCGGAAGCCCACGCCATATTCCTCGCTGTTTAATCCAACCGTATAGGTAAGATCCGCATAGCCTGTCCCTTCCCCTACCATAGCCGCCGCCATGAGAGAATCGATAACTGCCGCATCGGAAGTACCAGCAGCCACCTCCATCAACGCATCGGACTGAGCCTTAACAGGAGTACATTCAAGATTAAGCTTGGAAAGTTCCGCCTCTCCCGCACTTCCTGCCTCCGCCGCAAAGGAAAGTTCCGCCAGACTGTCGGTATCCTGATACTTATCCGCCTTGTCGGAAGGAACGATAACGACCTGAGCATTGTTGCAGTAAGGCTTGGAACACTCCATAGAACTTGTCACCTCGTCGGTCAATGTCATTCCGTTCCACACACAATCGATAGTTTTTCCTTCTAACTCCATAATCTTATTATCCCAATCGATTTCCACGAACTCAGCCTTAACTCCGAGACTCTCGGCAAATGCTTTCGCCATGTCTGCATCAAACCCGACCCACTCTCCGCCGTCGTCCTTAAAGTCCATCGGCTCGAAATCAGTAATTCCAACGACTAAAGTCCCTTTGTCCTTTACATAAGCCATATCACTCTCACCAGAGGCCTCTGACTTTGAATCCGACTTGGAATCAGATTCAGAACCGCCGCATGCCGTCAAGGAAAACGTCATTATTAAAGTCATCATCAATACAATTAATTTTTTCATAACATAATCTCCTCAAATTTCATCTTGGTAT
Source organism: uncultured Dorea sp. (assembly GCA_910579335.1). GTDB lineage: Bacteria > Bacillota > Clostridia > Lachnospirales > Lachnospiraceae > MD308. The sequence goes on from CAJTUQ010000020.1 coordinate 2,885, forward strand.
TTTTCTACGGTACAATGTTATCAATTTACCAGAATAAAGTCAACAAGAAAATTCTGTTTTTATAAGTTACTTTATGGCGTCACACCCTTGCATCCGCTTATCCGGTTCACTTTATGACATTTCCTCATCCTCAAGTATACGAAGTCCCGCCGTGCTGGTGACCGGAAGAGAAAAGGAGACCGCCCCGGCCGGCGTCTTTGTTCCCGCTTGCTCCATAATGGCACGCATAATCGCATTTTTCTGCTCTGTGCGCACAACGATAAAAATCATCTCTTTTTCTTCTGCAAGAGAGATGCCAAGAAACTTTCTTGCATGCTCCGCACCGGTCCCTTTTGCATGGATGACCGTTCCGCCGGGCGCTTTTGCGCTTCTCGCCGCATCCATAATCGTCTCGATATATCCTGCATTTGCAATGGTGATTAATAGCTCAAACTCCGTATTCTTCAAGGTGCTCTCCTCCTCTATAACAACTTCCTGCCCGGCTGTAAGGTAATTCAGCGTTTTCTTTCCTCCGACACTGCTTAAGGGTATAAGAAATGCGATTCCTCTGCCGGGAATGTCTATCTTCACCTTTGTGTACAATTCTTTTTTCAGATGCTTCCATGTATCTGGCGTAACAAATGCGAAATAGAGTGCCTTTTCCGTCGCTTCCATTCCGAGATAATCAAGGATGGCACTGCTTGCAGTTCCGGCTCCGAGAGCTGAAAAAGTAACATGTACATGATTCTGCTTAAAAAAGGCTATAAATTTATCACGCATTCCTCTGTTTGTAATAATCCCCATCAAACTTATCTCATTCATAAAAATATCGTTCCTCTCCAATTAAACAAAGCGCCTATAATTCTATAATATCGTCCTCTCCCAAGCCGTCAAGATAAGGCGGAAGTAAGGGATGCGCAGCTTTGCTCTTTCTGAGCCTTACCTGATAGACTGCACCTAATATCTGAATGGCAATCAGCGGAGTCATAGCTACCATAGCGATAATGCCGAATGCGTCTCTTACAATATCTCCCCCGGCGGCCTGGCAGGCGCCGATGGCAAACGGCAGCAGAAAGGTAGCAGTCATGGGACCGGAGGCCACGCCCCCCGAATCAAAAGCAATGGCCGTAAATATCTTCGGCACAAAAAAGGACAGGCACACAGCGATAATATACCCCGGTATGATAAACCAAAAAATAGACAGCCCTGTCAATACCCGGAACATGGAGAGCCCCACCGAGACGGCTACGCCGCAGGAGAGGCTTATCCCCATCGCTTTTCCGGAAATAGCCCCGGACGTAATCTCCTCCACCTGCTCCATCAGCACATATACCGCAGGTTCCGCTTTTACTATGAAAAACCCCATCACCATGCCGATAGGAATCAGGATAAACCGATAGGGAAGGGCGGCAATTGTCTGCCCAAGAAAATTGCCCGCCGGCATGAATCCTACATTTACCCCGGTGAGAAAAAGTACAAGTCCGGCATAAGTATATGCGATGCCGATAACAATCTTCACTAATGTCTTTTTCTTAAGCTTAAGAGAAAACACCTGAAATACAGCGAAGAATACGGCAATCGGCAGCAAGGACAGCGCTATCTCCTTAAAATATGCCGGAAAGCCGCTTTTAAAACACTGCCACAGCTCTACCGAATCCCGGATATCCGGCAGAGGTGCGGGCGTATACCCCGTTCCCTCCGGCTGATAGACAAGTCCGAGAAGCAAAACGGCAAGAATCGGGCCGACAGAACACAGGGCAACAAGACCAAAACTGTCGTCTTCCGCATGTTTATCGCTTCGCACGGCAGCAAAACCGATACCAAGCGCCATAATAAACGGAACCGTCATCGGCCCTGTCGTTACACCGCCGGAATCAAACGCCACCGCAAGAAAATCCTCCGGCGCAAACAACGTAAAAACAAATACAATAATGTAGAACAAAATCAGAAATACGGAAAGCGGAACAGAAAACAACATACGCACCATTGCAACGGCAAGGAAAAAACCAACGCCGCAGGCAACGGATAAAATCAATACAGAATTTGGAATAGACGGAACCTGCTCGGCAAGCACTTGCAAATCCGGCTCCGATACTGTGATAATAAAACCTAACAGAAAACATAAAAGCAGGACGGTCCCAAGATGCATCGTATTCGCCATCTTCGTACCGACCCGCTCGCCCATCGGCGTCATAGAAAGCTCGGCTCCCAGCGTAAAAAGCATCATTCCGGCAATCAATAGTACTGCGCCAAACAAAAACAAAAGCAGAATGCTTGCAGGAACCGGCGTTATCGTAAAGCTCAGCAGTACCACGATTGCAATAATCGGTGATACTGCTTTCAGCGACTCATTTAATTTTTCAGTAAATCTGGTTCGGTAAAAATCCATAGAGCGGATAATCCTTTCTTAGAAACACATGGAAACATCAGTTATACCAAACAGTTTAACATGTATCTCTAAGGACAACAACTAAATATTTTATAAATGGCCCGCACCGGCAATCTGCCTGACGTCGGGGACAGCCAGCAGCACCGGATACAAAACCAGACTGATTACGAGGCCGCTTATGCCTTGTACCAGATTGGCGGGCACGCTTGCGGCTGCGGCCGCAGTTCCATAAAGCATCGCCTCGCATAAAAAATATCCTCCGGAAACCAGCGCAGCATCCCCCAGACCTCCAAATACAACGGACGCATAACGGCCCCTCTGCGTCTTTCCCAGTTTTTTGTAAACGCTTCCTGAGACATACGCAACTGCACCCTTTATCACAAACGTAATTGGTACATAGAGGAAATATCCGCCGATAAAATCTGCCATTGCAGAGCCAATTCCCGCCGCCAGAAATCCCCATCCGGGGCCGAGAATCACTCCGGATAAAATAACAATTGCATCGCCCGGATGGATATAGCCGCCCGTTCCGGGCGTCGGAATCCGAATAGACATCGTGGCGGCACATGCCAATGCGGCAAAAAGAGCCGCCATAACCAGTTTTTTTAGATTAAAATTCATCATAAAGTCCTCTTTTCTTTCTTATAGCCTTTTCTTTCCCATACTGTATAGCAGATTTGGCATGAATAAAAGAGCCAATAATTTCATTTCTAACCAGTCCAGTTTTCCGCGCCACGGTTTTTCCGCCGGATATTACATTTTATCTTCCACAAATTCACGCATTCCCTGTATAATAAGCCATACCGAGGTAGCTCCTGCGTCTTGATATCCAACCGCCCTCTCCATCAGTGATTTAGCTCGTCCGAATTTGGCCTGATACTTCTTCGTAGCCTCGACTCCGGCTGCCGCTGCCGCTTCCGCCGCCTTAAGCATCTCTAACAGACCCTTACGGCTGTTTTCTTCCATTGCTTCCACCGCCGGAGCCAGCGCATCCACCATTGTTTTATCGCCAACCTCAGCCTTTCCTCTCTCCTTGATAGCGGCAAGGCTTTTTCTTTCCATTTCCGCAAGGTCTTCGGCCTCCAATACTTTATTCGGCTCCATTCCCTTTGCGCCGGCAAGAAAGAGGCTTCCAAAGATTACCCCCGACGCTCCTCCCATAGATAAAAGCATTGCTTTTCCGGCAGCTTCAAATACGGCGTATGCATTCTCTTCATCTTTCATGTTAAGAAGTTTTCTCTTCGCCTTCTGCATACCGCCCGCCATTCCAATTCCGTGGTCTCCGTCGCCGATGGCGCTGTCAATCTCCGTTAAATAGGGTTTCTTTGCGATAATCTTATCTGCAATGTAAAGAAGCATATTTCTGGCGTCCGCTGCGCAAAGCTCTGTAAGCGTCCCTTCCTTGCTTCTAACGATTTTTGCTGTTTCCGTATCATTTTCATCAAATTCCGGCTCTTCCTCTACAGGAAAACTTTCTGCTTCCTGCTCTGTAACGTTTGCCCCGGTCAGTTCTCCTTTTGCATAAAACGGACAATAGCAAGGCATATCATAGTATTTCTTAAGCTCTTCGTCTAACTTAAACAGCGTAATTGAAAATCCTCCCATCTCCTGACTGGTACAATAACTGTTGAGATCTGCGTCATGCACTTTGATTCCATCTTTATCAAGGAGTCTTTTTACCTTCCGGTATGCAATGGCTAATTCCGTGATAGTGGTGGAGCCGAGACCATTTACAAGAACGCATACCTCATCGCCTGTCAGAAGATCCGCATCCTCCATAATCTGCGCATACATCTTCTCCACAAGCACATCCGCTTCCTGCCATGAAGTACGCAGCACGCCTCTTTCTCCGTGAAGTCCCATACCGTACTCAATTTCTCCCTCCGGCAGCTCAAAAATCGGTTTCTCGACTCCCGGAAGCTGCGCAGGCGCCGTGGCTACCCCGATCGTTTTCGTATTATCCCTTGCTTTCTGCGTCACTCTTGTCACTTCCTCAAGCGACAGCCCCGCATCGCACGCTGCACCCGCAGTCTTTACAACAAACACATCTCCCGCAATTCCCCGACGATCTTCTATTCTCTCCTTCGGCGCTGATGCTACATCGTCCCACACACGTACGTGGGCGGTTGAGATTCCGTCCGCATTCAAAAATTCCTCTCCCATATCGAAGTTCAGGTTGTCCCCCGCATAGCATCCGTACACGAATAATACGCCTCTCCCCTGATTGACCGCTTTCGCCGTCTCATAGACCGTATTGGGGTCGGGGGACGCAAAAATATTACCGCAGGCCGCAGCATCTGCCAGCCCCTTCCCGACAAACCCTGAAAACATCGGTTCATGCCCGCTGCCGCCGCCGATTACAAGCGCGACCTTGTCTTTTCTCCTCTGTTTAAGGATAACGCCGTTTACCTTCGGGTGCTTTTCATAGTACCTTCCGTAAGCACTGATATAGCCCTCCATCATTTCTGATACAACATTGTCCGGCGAATTAATAATTTTTCTCATTGTCATACCTCTTTTCACAGATTTTCTAATGCAATTGTATCATGCCCTAAATATTTTGTAAATTTTTTTGTAAATTTTAATATATATTTAGCATAATTCACAAAATATTTAGAGGCAAATAACCGAAGCCGCCTCCTGCGCACTGATTATGCCAAAATAATCAGACAGACGGAAAAGAGTTAAAACTTCCATGACCTCCTCATACTTATGTCTTGTTCCCACTAGTTTTTCCGCGATGTCAGACACTGGCCGAGAAGACATAAAATCACCGTATATCCGGCACTTTACAATCCTTACTTCCCGAATATCCATATACACTTCCACCGTTCCTCCGTCAAATTTCTTACGGTTGTGTACC
>CAJTUQ010000020.1:8160-32355 GCA_910579335.1 uncultured Dorea sp.
TTTCCAAAATTCCACTCCCAAGAGCCATACTTTTCATTTTGAAGCTTGCGAATAATAAGCCGCTCATTTTTATCTAAATCCGAAGGACAAAGAAGCTGATATTCCCCTTCCTTTAAAAATTCCTTTACAAGGCAGTCCTTTAACTTTTCAATGCCAATATCCTCTCCCAGAAAATCTTTTAGGTTTCCCACTCTGCTTTTTATTGATTTCACAGCCTTAGACTGGAATTTATCCGCCTGGACATGAAGACTGTTTGCAAGCTTTTGCAAATCAGAGTCAAACAAAAGGCATCCATGATACAAAACCCTGTTTCCCACGACTCTCTGCGCCATCCCGGATATCTTCTTTCCGCCTGCAAAGATGTCATTTTTCCCGCTGAAGCTTGCATTTACGCCAAGACCTTTCAATGCATCCTCCACAATGCCGGTAAACTCCTGCATACCGCCGTCTTTCTCATAATCTGTAATAAAGGAATAATTCAGGTTCCCTAAGTCATGGTACACCGCCCCTCCTCCGGTAGTCCTGCGCACTACTTTTATTCCTTGCTTCCTTACATAATCCTGGTCAATCTCTTCCAGCGCATTTTGATTGCGTCCGATTACAATCGTATTCTCGTTCTGCCACAGCATCACGATTCTTCCCTCTGTAAAATGCAGCAGCAGATATTCCTCCAATGCCAGATTATAAGAAGGCTCTACTGATTCGTTGATAACGAGATAATTACTTTTCATATTTTTTTACCACTTGGTACAAATCCGCAAAATCTTCCTTTAAGTGCGAGTAAAGCCGCCGATAAATGGCGAAATATTCCATATACATTTCATGCGCCTTCTCATCGGGCTCCATATAATCAATATAATTAACTTTTTCCTTTGCTATTGAGAAATCCTTCCACACGCCTGCCGATACTCCAGCCAAAATCGCATCGCCGTAAGGCGCTCCCACGCGATTTTCTACAAATGCGGCAGGCACGTTAAATACATCTGTAATAATTCTCCGCCACAATCTGCTTTTTGCTCCGCCCTCATTAAGAATAATCGGTGCGTTTGCGCGGATTCCTTTCTCAAGCATCAGACAATAGTTGTCATAAAGCGCATAAGCGACCCCTTCCATAAATGCGCGGATAAGATGTCCCTTCGTATGGCGGGCGGACAGCCCGAACACCGTCCCTCTTGCCTTTGCATCCCAAAGCACGGTTCTCTCTCCCGCAAGATACGGAAGCACAATCAGCCCCTCGCTTCCCGCCGGGACACTTTCCGCCTCTTTATTCATAATGTCATAGACATCCATCCCCTCCAAAAGCTTCGCTGTCGCCTGTTCCATCTGGCAGAAATGATCCCTCAGATATCGGAGCACCTGCCCGCCGGTCAGCACTACGGCAATTGAAATAAAATCATTGCATGAATTTGTCGTATATGCATCGTTGCACACAAGATCGATAAACTCACCGCCGTCATTTACAACCCCCATAACTCCGCATGTCCCAAGATTGATTTGGACATCTCCCGGAGAGATGGCACCGCCGCCTACAAACCCCGCATTGCAGTCCACCTGTCCCGCACATACCGGGATACCTTCTATCAGTCCCAGCTCCTTCGCGGCTTCTGCCGTCACTCTTCCGACAATTTCCTCACAAGGATACAGTTCTGGCATAAGCTCTATATCGATTCCCAGCTTTTCCATTATTTCCCTGTTAAATTCCTTTTTGCGGATATCGTAGGCAACTCCCCAAAAGCCTCCGTGCGAATAGCTCATAGCTGTCTTACCGGTCATTTTATAACGCACAAAACCATCTATGGTAAGCGTCTTCCAGATTTTTTTATAATCCTGCGGACGGTTCTCTTTCTCCCACATGATATTCACCATCGTAGGATAATCCTCTATCCGGTTTCCGTTTATTCTGAATATCTCGTCTGTACCTATGTGCTCCCGAAGCCATTCCACCTGGCTTACCGCCCGCCTGTCCATAAGATTATAAGCACGATTGACAGGGTTTCCATCTCTGTCTATCATAACCAGGCACGGCTGTGCCGAGGAAATTCCGATACCGCATATTTTCTCCGGCGACACGCCTGATTTGTCAAGACATTCCCTGATTGTATCACAAGCCAATGTCCAGTATTTTTCTGCATCATGCTCGGACCACCCCGGCTTATCTGTATAGATGGGATACTCCCGAAAAGAATATGCGAGCACGTCTGCCCTCTCATCAATAATACATGCCTTTCCGCCGCCCGTTCCGTAATCCAGCCCTATCATATACCGCTCCATAAACACTCCTCCTATCTTACCGCGCCGTGCACACTCTTTCCAAAACAGTCCAGCGCCGCCTCCCTCACCATCTCCGAAAGGGACGGATGCGCCACGATTAACTGCTGCCACTCAGAAAACGTTATCCCCTTCTCTACTGCAAGAGCCGCAAATGAAAGAAGTTCCTGCGCCCCCTCTCCTGCAATCTGCACTCCTATCGTCGTCCTTGTTTCCTTGTCCATAATTACTTGTACAAGGCCCTCAGCCCCTTCCGCCAATGCCATTCCGTTCCCCGCATAGGAAAATTGGCCTTTTGCAGTCTCAATCCCCCTCTTCTTTGCCTCCGCCTGCGTAATCCCCACCGCCGCATAAGCCGGCATAGTATAGACACATCTGGGCATTACCGCCGCCTGCTTTTCTGCCTTTCCAAGAATATGAGCCACCGCTGTCTCACCCTCCGCATAAGCTGCATGAGCAAGCTGATAACCGCCGATAACATCACCGATAGCATAGATATGCGGCACGCTTGTCTGCATATGTTCATCTACTAGTATTTCTTGTCTGCCTGAAACAGCTATGCCAAGTTTTTTTACGTCTATTCCCCGGTACACAGGTTTCCGGCCAGCGGCAAGAATGACAACATCCGCATAAAGTTCCTCCGGTCCCTCCCCCTCAAAAAAGATTCTCCGGCTTTGCCCTGCTTTCTCAATCGCCTTGACTTTACATCCGGTACGAATCCGGATGCCTCGTTTGGCAAGCTCTTTTTCCAAATAGGAAATCATCTGTTTATCCTCCGCCGAAAACAGCGTCGGCATCGCTTCTAAAACCGTCACTTTAGAACCATAGGCGCAGTAAGCGCTTGCAAGCTCCATGCCGATTACGCCTCCTCCGATTATTACAAGACGCTTCGGAACCCGCTCAAGCGCCAGCGCCTGTGCGCTGTCAATTGTATACTCTGTTCCGGCGGCAGGAATACGCATAGGCTCTGAGCCTGTCGCTATAATAATATCCTTCGCTTCATAAACCTGCCCTTCGCACTCCGCTTTTCCGGCTTCCTTCAAATATGCAAAACCATGAAGGACTTTTACATTGTTTGCTTTCAAAAGGTACTCTACTCCACCCGTGAGCTTTTTTATTACCTCTCTTTTTTCTTTTTGGATTTTTTTTAGGCTAAAAAACCCCGGTTCCTTAAATATCTCTTTATCCGTCAGCTTCCGGACCTTCTCAAGAACCGCCGCCTTGTCAAGAAGATACTTTGCGGGTACACAGCCTTCATTCAGACATGTGCCGCCGACAGTACCGCCTTCAAAAAGCAATACCGAAAGTCCTTCCTTTGCTGCGGCTATTGCCGCGCAATAGCCGCCAGGACCGCCGCCGATTACAATTAAGTCAAATTTGTTTTCTTTCATCTGTACCCACCTCTTCATCTACACCAGTGCCAGCGCCGGGTTCTCGATTATATTTTTTAATTCCGCCAAGAAGCCCGCCCCGTATGCACCGTCGATTACCCGATGGTCAAAGCTTCCGGTCACCTTCATCACAGGCAGAATTTTTAATTCTCCGTCCACAACAGCCGCCATTTCGGTGATTGCTCCTGCAGCCAGAATACAGACCTCCGGAGGATTAATGATGGCGGTAAACTGTGTGACAGGATACATGCCGAGATTGGACAGCGTAATCGTTCCCCCTGACATATCCTCCGGCAGAATCTTTAAAGCTCTTGCCTTTCTGACATTTTCCTTATTGCATGCCGATATTTCGGATATATTTTTTTCCTGTACCCGTCGTACTACCGGAACTACCAATCCATTCTCCACAGACACCGCAAGACCGATATTTACATCCTTATGTAGAATTATTTCCGACTCCGTACAAGAAGCATTCACATAAGGGAAACTGCGGATCGCCGCTTCTATGCATTTGAATAAAATATCATTGTAAGAGACTTTCCCTGCACCTTCTGCAGAATTGACAAGCTTTCTAAAAGCAATGCACTGCGTCATATTTATTTCTACTGATGCGGTAAATACCGGAATATTGTGAGCACTCTCCGACATCCGCCGTGCGATAACCTTGCGCATATTTGTAAACGGAACTATTACGTCCCGATCCTTTTCCGGTCCCTTTTCCGCCATCACTTCTTCCGGTTCGGATGTTTGCAAATATCCTTCTACATCCTGACGTTTCAATATACTCTTTCCTACTGCCTGCGCTACGTCCGTCAATGCCACCCTTTTTTCCTTTGCCAAAAGCTTCGCATTCGGCATTGCTTTAATCTCCGTATTATTCTTTGATATCTTGGCGGCGTTTTTATCAATCGGCTGATATTCCTCCTCGTCTATTACATTTTCATCGGTCTTTTGCTTCCCTGCAACAGCTTCTGCCCTGTCGCCCTCCTCGCCGATAAGAGCTATCACTTCTCCTGCTGGAATCCGGTCGCCCTCTTTCGCAAGCAGCGCAAGTACCGTTCCCTTCGCAAAGCTCTCCACCGTAAGAGTTGCTTTATCTGTCTCTATCTCAAGAAGGGCATCTCCCCTCTTCACTTTGTCTCCGCACTTTACCAGCCATGTTCCTACGACGGAAACATCCGTCGTCTGTCCTCCTGCCGGCATTTTTATCTCCTTTATCATATTATTACCACCTTAAAATGCTTTGTTTTCCCCGTTCATCGCCCGAATCGCCTCTTCTACATAACGGATAACCGCCTCCTGCTCCAGCACCAGAAGATCCTTGTCCACACCACGCCCAAGTATATCATTCGGATTCATCTTGTCCACATCATGTACTGCCATATATTGTTTCATTGCATCCAAAACCACCCGCTTCATGCCTGTGCCGAAATTCACCTTCGCCACTCCCATCCCGGCGGCTTTAGACAAGTCCTCTTTTGCAATACTGGTGCCGCCGTGCAGGACAAGAGGAATGTCTATTCTTTCTGCCAGGCACTTCAGCGCTTCATAGTTAAGGGCCACCTTGCCGCCTTCCTTTAGATGACAGTTTCCGACGGATACCGCAACCGCGTCAATTCCTGTTTCTGCTGCAAATGCCGCACATAGCTCCGGGTCTGTGTCCTCACCGTCATGTAACTTTCCCGTTGTTGAATTATAGAGCGGAAGCTCCCCGACCTCTCCCTCTACTGCCACCTTGTTTTTGTGTGCCTGTTTTACAATCCGTTTCTGAATTTGTGTCAGCCTGTCAAGGGAAAGCGTCTCTGAGGAAAATACCGGCGCATACATAACCATGTCAAATCCATACCTTGCTGCCTGCAATACCATCTCCTCATCATCCGACTCGTTAAGCAGAAGCGCTGCCGGAACCGACGCCTCCTGTGCAATCTGCGAAAGCATTGCATAATAAACGGCAAGACTTTCTTTATACTTTCTCTTCGGTTCGCCGATATAGGTTCCGCACACTCCGATAATAACCGGAGCTTTCACATTCTCGGCAGCTCTCACCACCGCAAGGGCAGACTCAAGGTTCCAGCTTTCAAAATACCCAACTGCATACTTATTTGCCAACGCATGTTCCAACATTTCTTTTACATTTACTCTGCTCATTTTTTCTCTCCTCTACATGAATATTAACGGCAGTTCCGGCTTGAATCCCCGCCTTTTTTAAAATGCCGCCAGCTTTCTCACTTCATTTTTGATTCTGTCCACAGAAGGAATGACAAAGTCTTCCATCGGCGATGCAAAAGGTATCGGCGTATCATAGGCTGCGACAATCTTTACCGGCGCATCAAGGTCAAAGATACAGTGCTCGGCAAAATGTGCCGCAACCTGCGCTCCCCATCCGCCGGTATATGTATCTTCATGGATAATCATAAGCCTGCCTGTTTTTTTCACCGACTCTTCTACCGTCTTATAATCAAAAGGCAGAAGGCTTCTTGGGTCTATTACTTCGCAGCTTATTCCCTCGGCCTCCAATTCCCGCGCCGCTTCCTGCGCACGGTAACTCATAAGAAGGTTGGCAACAATGGTTATATCCTTTCCCTCTTTTCGGATCGCTGCCTTCCCGAATCCTACGGTGTACTCCTCCTTTGGCACTTCACCGGAAGTCTTGACAGCGTCTTTTTCCTTTCTTGTGCCGCCGTACAGCAGTTTATGCTCAAACACCAACACCGGATTGTCGTCACGAATCGCCTGCTTCATCATTCCTTTCGCATCGAAGGGAGTAGACGGGCAGATTACCTTAAGGCCGGGCACATGGATAAAATAGCTTTCCAGGCTCTGCGCATGCTGCGCCCCCCGATTGGTCGCCCCGCACGGCGCACGCATAACCATCGGAACATGAACCTTGCCGCCAGACATGTAACACATCTTCGCCGCCTGATTTACAAGCTGGTCCATCATGCAGAACAGGAAATCCCCATATTGCAAATCCGCTACCGGCCGCATTCCCGTCATCCCCGCTCCGACACACACACCGGAGATCATAATCTCCGAAATCGGCGTATTTATCACTCGTTCCGGCCCAAATTCATCCAACAGCCCTTTTGTCACAGTAAAAGCTCCGCCCATACCTCCCTTGATATCTACATCCTCGCCGAGACAAAACACCGTCTCATCCCGCCTCATTTCCTCCTGTATCGCCATCTTTAATGCGTCTGCAACCGACATCTCAGCCATTATAATGTACCTCCTTCCCAATATACGTCTTCCAGCGCAGATTCCGGCTTTGGATCCCGGCAGTTCTTTGCATATTCGACTTCCGCCTCTATCTCGTCTGTCACTGCCTCCTCGATTTGTGTCAACTCCTCCTCAGTAATTACGCCTTCTTCCAGCAGCCGGGTCCGAAAACCGTGCACCGGATCTTTTGAAAACCACTCCTTTTCCTCCTCATCAGGGCGGTAGCCGCAGGCATCATTTCTGGAATGCCCGCCTATTCGATATGTCTTTAGCTCAAGAATCGTCGGCCCTTTTCCATCCCTTGCCCGCTTAACCGCCCGCGCGCCCGCCTCGTTTACTGCAAGGACGTCATTGCCGTCTACTACCTCAGAAGGTATCCCGTAGGCGCTGCCTCTGTCCGCCGCCACATTTTCAAGATTACATGTGAGCCTGATAGAAGTCGTTGCAGAATATAGATTATTTTCGCACACATAGACTACCGGAAGCTTCCAAACCGCCGCCGCATTAAGCGCTTCATGGAATGCGCCCTCATTGCTGGCTCCGTCCCCAAAGAAGCACACGGCTACATTGTCTGTTTTCATCAGCTTGCATCGAAGCGCCACTCCCGCTGCTATCGGAAGGTTCCCTCCTACAATGGCATTTGCGGTGATTGCTCCCATATCGATATCCCCTGTATGCATCGCACCCCCCTTTCCTTTGCAGCAGCCCTCCGCTTTCCCAAACATTTCACACATCATGGAGCGCAATGTTACTCCTTTTACAAGGTCATGTCCGGCCGGCCTATGCGTAGTCAGAATATAGTCATCCTTTCTTAGGTCGTAGATCATTCCGACCGCACATGCCTCCTGTCCGTGAGACTGATGGATGGTTCCCGGCATAATCCCTTCCAAAAACAAATAATAAATTGTCTCTTCATACTGCCGTATCTGGTACATCTTCCTGTACATTCCGACAGCCCTTTCTTTTCCAGGCATCTTAATCATATCTGCATCTCCTTTAATATCCGATTGCTTTTTATTTCAATAATAATTATATTGCGGAAAAGTTATGGCCTCAACATTTTTACCTTATATTTATGTTTATATAAAAACATATTTTATTACATTTTGTTCGAATTTAAACATATATCAAAATAATGTATTGTAAAATCCTTTAAAATAATTTAATATAAACTTATTGTTATAAATCGCACATTTTTATTGGGGGAATAATTTTGATGAAAAAAGAACGCCACGCAAAAATTATTGAACTGCTGGAAAACCAAATGATTTGTACTCCAAAGGAGCTTTCTGACACACTCTTGTGCAGCGAGATGACTATACGAAGAGATTTGAACGAACTTGAAAGCATGCAGCTCATCCGCCGCAAGCACGGATGCGCTTTTCTTATGAAAGAAGCAAAGCCGAACTATTTTCACGAACAGCTCGACGAGCACCTGTATGAGAAAGAAGCAATCGCAAAAGCCGCCCTGCGATTTGTCCACCCCTACAGCGTTATCTGCATTGATTCTGGCACTACCGCCCACACTTTTTCCCGATTCCTGCCGGATAATATCCCTCTGTCCGTCATTACGTCTAATCTTATGACAGCAGTAGAACTCTCCGACAAAGAAAATATACAGACCTACTTGATTGGCGGCATGCTCTATCACCGCACGAAATCAATTATGACCGATTCTAAAGAGATCTTGGCCCAGCATCGTGCGGACGCCGCATTTATCTCAGCAAGGGCATTCCGCATACCGGGAGGCGCTTTTGAGCACACCTATCCGCTGGTAGAGACAAAGCGCGCTCTTGTATCGATTGCCAAAAAAGTAATCTTGCTAATCGACCATACAAAATGTGAGCATGTTTCCTTGTGCAGTTCCATTCCTTTAAACATGATTGATGTAATTATTACGGATAACAAAACTTCTCCAGAGATTCTTACAAAAGCGGCGGCACTGAAAAAAGAAGTAATCGTTGTTAACCCGGATTCAAATTATATTTCACAAACTTAGCAAACCGCTTATTTCTTACGGAGCAGGAACAGCAGCAAACCATCCACTATCCTTTCACTGTAAGGAAGAAACACTCCCGCAATCGGCCCCACAAGAAAAGCACTGATAATCGTTCCGATTCCAACCGCTCCGCCCAGGACAAATCCAATAGCGACAAAACAGAAATCCACGATAATACGCACGCGTCCAAAGGGCTTTGAAATTTTATCACTGATAACAATGGCTACCAGGTCATTCGGCCCCGTTCCCGCATCGGACTTTATGACGATGGTCATGCCAAAGGCCAAAATCACACATCCTGCGGCAAGCGTCAGTATCCGTATGGCAAAGGGATTCCCTGCATGTATGACGCCGCCGAACATCCGAGTGAAAAAATCAATAATCGGGCCGCCGAATACCATGCATACAACCGTTCCGATCTTGATATAACTCCTGTCAATCACCAGCAGCAGGAGTATAATAATAATGCAGACGGACACATGGGTATAGCCGTGCGTGAGCATGCCGACGCCTCTTTGCAGCGTCCTGAAAATCCCCTGCACAAAGACATTAAAAGGGTCGGCCCCAAGTTCCGTCAGCAAAAACAATGTAACGCCAAGATGGGCAATGACAAGCCCCATTAACAGCAAAAGCAGCCGCACCACGATTTCTTTCATACTTCGTTTCATATATGTATACCTCATTCTTTATATTTTTTGCAGACCACCGTTTAATCAGTATATAATCGTAATTACCGGTGTCTTTTCATCCTCCCGGACTTTCGGATATTTGACAAATAAGTATCCTTCCCCATCCAGCGAATCTCCATCCCGAACATCTCTGTCCGGTTCACTGTACGGCATTGGAGGACGTTCGCTTGTATCCTCCTCTCCGAACCAATATGTTGTGAGTATTACCTGATATCCCGAATCAGGAATATTATATGCCGTCTTGTCTATAACCAGACAATAGCTTTCTTCCAGTTCTACTCCTTCCGTCAGGCGAAAGCTTACCGACTTCTGCCCTTTAGCCTCCGATACCCCTAAAGACTTCGGTGTTTTTACCGTCTTAAGGCGTCCTGTCAGGTCTGTCCCAATCTTACGGCTCACTTCGTTTTTGGCTCCCCATACTCCTTCCGCCAGATGCACAGGCCTGGCCGAATACATCCCGTTTTTCATTCTCAGATATTTCTGTCCATATGGTGGAAGACACACATACCATCCTGTCATCAGGGCAAAGGATACCGGAGGATGCATCTCCGGATAGTAATTTCTGCTTTTTGCAGCAATCCCGCCTTCGTTCCAGTCAGCCTGTTTCATCTTTTCCTCAAACAACATGCCTGGCAGGACAATCCCGCACACCTGCATGTCATAATCAGCGGCGCACTGCCCCAATATGGCGGTAAAGGTCTCATCCTTTTCCTTCTCGTCAAGCGCAAGCCTCTGCTTTACCGTCTGGATATCCTTGTCGGGAATGTAGTAATCAGCATTTCCGTTCTTTGCGAAATAACTGCCGTCCACGATTTCCTCCAACCCTGCTGCCTTCTCTCGCGCCTGAGCCTCAAGCTTTAAAAATTCATTGATGCCGCTTTCATATTTCTCATGGAAATACCCGTCCCGCAGGCATTCTGCACCGCCCCCGGCGGAGTCCCAAAATACCCTTCCTTCCGGCCGGCCAGTCCTTTCATTGATATCCGCCTGAAGCGCCTGCTTTATTTCCGCTGACTGCAGCCGGTCAAAGCACAGAAGGTTCTCCATATCCGCTTTTTCCCCCAGCATATAGGCAACCGCATCATCCGACTCCTTCTCCTTCTCTGTTACTCGATAGGAAATAAGCGTTTCCGCTGCGCTCCCGTACAGCTCTTCCTTTTCAATATCTATATCATGCTCCGTATAGGTTCCCTCGCCGTATTTCTCATTCAGCTGCAAAACCGCCATGTCAATGACTTTTCCCTGTTCGATTCCCTCCCCGGCAGTTGCCAATATAAGGACGGCAATAATGAAAATCCCCACGCCTGCGCCGATGAATATCTCTTTTACTATTCTTTTAGCTTTTTTCTTTCTGTATTCCGGAGTTTTCTCCATCCCCGGAACTTTCCCATAAATACAATTGATGATTCCGTCCGCCAGAGCTGCCTTATTGAACTCCATCGAACTTTTGTAAAGCTCCTTTCGCTCTATCATTGTCGCAGCAATAAGCTTTGCCGCCTTAACCGGAATCTCGTTCCCGCGGACGGCCTCAAGAAGCATTAACAGCTCCTCCGGTTGTACGCCAGGAAGAAACTCGGCAGCAAAAAATCGTTTCCATTCGTTCTCCGCCCTGGCTCTTGGCATATGAACCAACTCATTCAGGCGTCTGGCAAGCATATGGGCTTTTTGATATCTTTCCTCTGTATATTTCGCCTGAGCCGCCTCAAACATCCTGACATAATTGTCTTCCTGTTGAATTTCTTCCTCGTATTCCCACTCTGATTCCTCTTGTGAATCACCGGTTTCATATCCGGATTCAAAAAATACATCCGAATCCGCAGCTCCTCCGTCCGGCTTTGACGCATACTGCAAAGCCGCCTGGTATGCTTCATGAATCTTTGACCATTCATCCGGATGCTCCTCCGGGTGGTTCTCTTTTACAAGTGCGGAATACGCTTTTTTAATCAGCTTTTTATCTTTCGTAACTTCAATTCCTAATGTGTCAAACGCCCATCGCTCCATAGCTGATACTCCTCCCCCGGCTCCTCGTCCTCTACGTCATCTTCCTGAAACCAGAGCGCTATATCCTCCGGATTCCGGCCTACCCCGGCATCATCCAGATAATCCTCCACACTCTGAAAAAAATTCCGAATCCGGCTTTTACATTTCTCAACTTTATATCTATCCTGCTCTACGTGTAAAACGTGCTGGAAATATTCCAGCCTTTTTCGGGTTTCCTCCCTGAGCGCTCCCGTCGTCTGGGCAAAAAGACGTTCTCCCCATGCAAGTATCCCTTGATTTTCCTCCTGGCCGGCGGGACTAAGCTTCATCTTCTCCAGCTCTTCTACCCGTTTCTTTATTTCCTCAGGCGCTATAACACCTTCTCCCGTGGTAATTACCTGCCTCCTCTTTTCCCCGGTGGAATCAACCTCCACATCTACAATCAGAATGCCGTTGATATCGTAAGTATAGCACACGGTAACTGTCTCCTGCCCCTTCGGTGCAAGCGGCACGCCGACCTTTATTTCTCCCAAATGTATATTGCCGGCCGCATAATATTCTTCTCCCTGATATACGTCGATTACCACATGTTCCTGATAATCCCCCGCCGTCTGAAACCGTGCGGTCTTACTGCACGGAAGCACGCTGTTCCTCTCAATAATCGCACTCATAAGAGTGCGTTTTTCATCATTCTTATTAAAAATTCCCGTTCCCAGCGTAAACGGGCAGATATCCGTCAACAGTACGTCCTTGATATCCTCTTTCCGTTCTTTAATCCCTGCATATACGCCCGTACCGAATGCCACCATATAATCCGGATTCATCGCCGTAATCTTTGAGTCCGGAAGCATATGCCGCAAATATTGCCGAACCGCGGGCATCCTGCAGGAGCCTCCCACCAATACCGCCTTAGAAATTTCCAGCATAGCCTCCCTCCCGTCGTTCACCACTCTTTTCACCGGAGCCGCCATCCTCTGAAACAACGGCAGAGAAATCTCAATCAGTTTTTTATTGGTAAGCTCCATCTGTCCTTGAAATTCCCCGTCCGTTACTTTCATGCATACACTGCCTTTCTTTGACAACCCGCATTTGGCGCGGCAGGCGCTTTCCAAAATCACTCCCTGCCTCTGCATAGAAAGGGATTCAAATTCCAACCCATGCTCCCGGCAGAACCATCCGGCAATCTCCCGGTCAAAATCACTGCCTCCAAGATGATTGTCACCGCTTACCGCTATAATTTCAATGATATTGTCAAAGCAATCTACCAGAGATACGTCCAGCGTTCCTCCGCCTAAGTCAAACACAAGAAAAGTCTCATCTTCTTTCATCCCCTGTCTGCGGCAGGCCAAAGCCGCGGCAGAAGGTTCATTAATAATTCTCTCCACCTTAAGCCCCGCCAGCTCACCGGCATTCTTTACTGCCTTTCTTGCCATGTCATTAAAATATGCCGGCACGCTGATTACCGCCTCTTCCACCGGCTCTCCAAGGTATCTCTGCGCATCTTCTCTTAGCCTTTTGAGTACAAACGCTGAAAGCTCCTCCGGGCGGTACTGCTTTCCGTTTATTTCATAAACCTTTTCCGTACCCATATACCTTTTAAAAATGCTTACGGATTTATCCGGATGGGAAATAAGCCGCTCCTTTGCAGGCCTGCCTACATACACAATGCCGTCGTCGCCAAAGCTCACCGCACTTGGCGTTAAATATTCTCCGAAAGGATTCGGAATCAGGCAGCTTTCTCCGTCCTTCCACACTGCCGCAAGACTATTCGTCGTTCCAAGGTCGATTCCTATAATTTTTCCCATGCCGCATCCTCCTTCATGTCCCAATATACCTAGAAGCCTCCATTGACAAACAGCATATTTAATAAAAAAGGAACTCAAAATTATCTTGATTTGAGTTCCTTTACATACCTGGCTTTCTCTGTTCGGCTCTCCGTTATCCCCGCTCTTATGCGTTCAGTCTTTCTGACACTTCCTGTCCTCTCGGACTCATAGCGACTCCGCCGAGCGCCGTCTCACGAAGGGATACGTCCATCTTATCCCCTACTTCCTTCATTGCATCAATTACCTGATCCACCGGAATTTGGCTCACTATCCCTGCCAGAGACATATCCGCTGCCGACAGGGCATTGACTGCGCCTACTACGTTTCTCTTCACACAGGGAACCTCTACCAGGCCTGTTACCGGATCGCATACAAGCCCCATCAGGTTCTTCAGGGCCATCGCACAAGCATGGCCAAGCTGTGCGGCGTCCCCTCCTCTGACATGGCAGATGGCTGCCGCAGCCATGCCGGAGCCGGAACCAATCTCCGCCTGGCATCCGCCGGAAGCTCCCGCAAGATAAGCGCGGTTTGCAATAATCTGGCCCACGCCTGCCGCCACATACATAGCCTCTATCATCTTTTCTTCCGATACTTCATATTCACGGTAATACGTAACCAGCACTGCCGGAAGCACGCCGCAGGCTCCTGCCGTCGGAGCTGCCACAATCCTTTTCATACATGCGTTGTTGCACCCCATCTTCAGCGCATTGGAGATTACCTTCGCCAGAAATTCTCCGCAAAGCGGCTGCGCAGATTTGCGGTACGCATCCATTTTTGCCCCTTCCACTCCTACCAGTCCGCTTCTGGACATCAAATCAGGCTCATAAGCATCCAGGCCGTCCAGCATCGCCTGCCACATGTATTTCATCTGATTCCATGAATCTTCTTCGCTCACGCCTCGTTCGTGGGCGTCCTCCAGCTGTATGGCTTTCCAAAATTCAAGGCCGTCTTTTTCACATCTTTCATAAGCCTCTTCCATTGATTGATATGACATACTCTTTATCCTCCATGATTTAGTTCGCACTCAGGAATTTTACCCGGATAATTCCCGGCTTTCCTACAAGCTTGTCGATTACTTCCTGCGGTATCACCTCGTCTATCTCAACTACCATAACCGCAATTCCGCCCTTTTTATCCCGAAATAGCTGCATCGTTGCTATATTAATCTGGGCATCGCTGAGCGCTACGGATACGTCCTTTACACGCCCCGGCTCGTCCACGTTACGGATAATGAGCGTGTTGCTTTCACCGCTGAAATTCACATCGATTCCATCCAGCTTGCAGACCCTAATCCGGCCTCCGCCAATCGAATACGCCTGAACCCACATGGAAGGGATTCCTTCCGCTTCCATATAAATGCGGGCCGTATTCGGATGAGCTTCTTTAAAGTCCTTGTTCTCAATGACAAACTCCATCCCCTCATCTTTTGCAACATTGAAACTGTCCGGAATACGCATGTCGTCCGGCTTCATCCCCAGCAGTCCTCCGATAAGCGCTTTATCCGTCCCGTGCCCTTTGCCAGTAGCTGCAAATGAGCCATGAAGATAAACTTTCGCCTTTTCCGGCTGTCTTCCAAAAAGCTGTCTGGCAATCAGGCCGATACGGGCTGCCCCTGCCGTGTGAGAGCTGGATGGTCCAACCATAACAGGCCCTAAAATGTCAAATATGTTTCCCATTTTTTTACCCTCTCTTCATCGTTTTTGACATATAATTTACTGTTCATATTGTAACACATAATCGGGGGATTTTCCATTGTTTATATCTTAAAAGAGCCTTGTTTACAGAAGATACATGATCTCTTACTTAATTTTCTTTGTTATGACAATAATCCCCTTTGAGCCGCACCCTTTGAGCCGCTTTATAATCTGTCCTTTCAAATCTCCTTTCACCCTATTCAAGCATTCTTTTTCCAGCTCCTTCTCCACATTCTTCGCCGAAAAATACTGGCCTCTTAGTTCAATCCTTTTTTCAGTCCCGCTTTCAGTGTCTATTTTAATCTCTCTGATTTTTAATGAATTAAACCCCGGATAGCATTGGCCGCCTTCTTGATAAATCCAGTAAGAATAACTGAAATACATTTGTCCATGCCTCATCACCAGAGATGCCGAATCGCTTACTGTAGACGTGCCCGCTTCAGATATACCGTTTACTTGTATCTTATTCCATGTTTGCTTTATCTCCATTTCAATTCTAGGACTATGGCCACTCTTTAACGGTGACTCGACCTTTGCAATCCAGTTTCCATTTAGATTGGGAATTTCATGCCACCGGGCTATGTATTTACACTTCCAAAGCCAATGGTCATATATCAGATACAACCCCCCGACACCAACCCCCGGAAAAAGCATAGAAGCAACTGCATTAATATATATACCTTCTTGTCCCGCCGCTCCATTTCCCGTTAAAAAGCCCACCGCTTGGTTAATCTCAGTTTTTATTACTTCATCTAAACGCACAAACAAAAAAACACCTAACACGTATAGAAGCACAGCAACTTTAGTTATTTTCCGTCTTTTCTCTGCATCAATTGCATAATCATGCATCATCCTTCTCCTCTTGAAAACTTTGCAAGTTTCCCATCCGTCTTATCTGGTCCAGCCATTCATAAATCATAGTCCTACTATAGAGCGGTTCCCCATTTTCATCCTTTGCCTGTTCAAGGGCGCATGCCATCAATGCATACTCATTTTCAAGCGACGTACTGAAACACCCCTTGTCATCTGTATTGATAGACACAGACAGCTGCGGACACTGTGCAAGCTTTTCAGGATCTTGGGTCAAATGATGATTATACCATTTAACGATTGGGTGCTTCTCATAACTGCCTAAACCAGAAATCATATAATTTGAAGTGGGATTGCTCTCTATAGATATTCCCCAATGCGCAATCTCCTGCTGAAGCTTTTGCTGCAGTATTTCGACCCCTTCTACCCAGCATTCCGGTATAGCAAATTCCTTCTTCTCTTTGCCAAGTATCTTAACTTCCTTATCATAATGATAAGCATGATACAAATACGCAACCGCTTCTATTTCCCTCGTTTTATAATTTTTAGGATATCGATAATTCACCGCATAGCTTTCATAAGACCGATACTGTCCTTCTGTCTCTGCATGCCACGCCGGTTTGCAAAACCTCCCAAATTTATAGTAAGCCGGCTTGTCCCCCCGAAGTTCCCATGCTTCAAAATATGTCCTGATATTATAATTATGTTTCTGAGACAGATTTCCATATACTTCACTAAAATATCTGCTGAACTCTCTCTCTACATAATTTCTCAGATTATTTAGTTCTAATCCCAGGCGATATTTTGTAATATGGTTATATATCCATGCAAGATTATCCAAATAATCCTGTTTCGGAAGACATACAACATTTCTTTTCATTTTATAATATTCTTTTACATCAATTCCCAATGCAAGAACATGCCCCAGCCTGTCGCCGCAGTTCAAATTCAGGAAATGCACGGCTTCATCAATCGCACGCATACCGTCTACTATATCCAGAAAATCCTCGCCGACATGATACGTCACTCTCAATTGCGGAAGCTCTCTTTCGTCATCATTTTTCCAGTCATCTATCACACAATGACCCTTTAGATACCGGAATGCCTGTGCAAATACCTCCGGCCTGCATCCAATCTCCATAGAACAGGCGTCAATTCCCAGAACTCTCTTTCCCTCTCTGGGATACTGTTCCCGCAGTCCCGTAATACAACATGCCTGGCGTTTAATCTTCGCTCTTTTTCTCTCATGCCTGCAGGAATACTGATAACACTCCTCCAGCGTATCATCCGGCTCCTTCACAAAGTGATACACATAATAATATCTATCCAGCAGCTTTTTGTTTTCATAGGCTTTCTTATTTTCAAAATCCCTTCCAAAACCTTCCGGTTTTTGGTAATTATTTTTTAAATCTTCAGCGCTTCCAACCTGGTCAATCATTCGTATATATTCCACATTCTCACGAACGGTATTTCTTGGAACTATACGCACCTCCAAATGCTTCAGCCACATATCTGACAAAGTGTCCTCTATTGCCATCTTCAGCACCGTATTCTCAAAAGCAGAGTCTTCTATCAGCATTCCTTTACGTCTGTCATATTTTTGAAAATTCCTAAAGCCTATTCTGTCATTGGACTGAATAATCTCGCTCCTGAGCTTCTCCTTTATTACCAGATATGCATAAAACAGGTTCAGATGGCTCTCTTCCCCTGTATTTTCCTGATAAGCTCTCTGGAACATCCTGTATAAAAAGTACCTCTCCCCACATAATTCCCAACGTACTTGGTTTCTGGACTGCTCCCTCGACGGAAGCTCCCACAGTGCATAGTCGATTCTTTCCATTAATCCGCTTCCACGCTTCACTGAATCAATAGCCAACTGAATATTTCTGCTGTTCATCTGCAGTTTTCTCTCATCCTTTAGCCACTCCTCTACCGTTTCTTCTGTACACTGCATCCAAAGTGTTCCGAAGTACTTTTTCTTCATTATTGGTTCCAATACCCATAAAGGGAATGTACTTTCACCCTTTAAAAACTGTTCCAGACATTCTTTGAACGATTTCGTTTTATCTCTCGGAATCTCAATGCCTTTTTCCTCTAGATTCTTAAGAAATACCCCGGCATCTTTTCTTTTCGTTTTCTCTTCCCGCTTCTTTTCCTTTTCCTCCTGTGACATCTGCTCTAGCCATGTAGATTCCTCATCCCCACAGCGCCAACAATGAAACATCTCCGCATAATCGGGCAGAAGTCCTTCCTCTATCTGCACTGAAATCGTTTTGCCAATCTGATTATGAAGCTGATATTCCTGAAGACAGAGTTCTCTATCATTCAGCCATGAATACAAATATACACGAATAAGCGCTGCCTGCAAATACATAGTCTCAAACGAATCTTCCCTGTACCCTTGATAATATGCCGGGCTGACATTTTGTTTGTTCTCGTTCAATACACTAAGCTTGCTTCGTATATATAAATTATCCGTATCGTTCATAATGCGTATCCAGCTAAGATTAAAATGAGGCGATGATGCCCACAGATGAAAGTGATTATCTGATAATTCCTGCTGCAGCAACTTATTCAAATAAAAATTATTGTGACCGATTACACTCGGCCAGTCAAACCTTGTCCTCTTTTTTTTAGATTTCAAATCCTCCACAGCACAAAAAGCGGTCGTAAAGGTATCCTCGCTAATCTTTACCGTCAGCTGCCGCCAGTCAAGCATATGCCTGTACTGACATACGATTTCGCTGCTATTAAATTGAAGCAGCCTTTTCGTTGCCAACAGCAGCAAGCCGTAAAAATTAAGCGACTGGCCATCTCTTGGCACAGCCGCCTCAAAACCGCTTACAAACTGCTTCTCACATTCCGTCGATACCATATCAATAATTGCCGCATAAATATTTTCCAACTCATTTTCCGTATATATTTTTATATTCGGCATAGCAAGATTTACAAACTGCACTGCGGACAAACGTCCATATACAAGTCTGCCATGCAGAATATCTCTGGCAGATACAAATTTTAAAAACATTTCTATTATAGGTTTTACATTTTTCATATCAAAAATTACCAATCGTATTCTCTGAAGGTTATATCATCTGAAGTTGTTAATCCAGTCCTTGCTCGATTATACCTTCTGCTACTTATACTACATGCAGAACAACGGTTTACCATCTCGCCGAATTTTCTCTTCTCTTTAACCTCCCAGTTTATAACCTCGTTTAAAAGCATATCAACAAATGGGCACGTTTTGAATGCTTCCACAAACTTAGTACCGCCGATTCCTTTGTATCCCTCATCTTCGTCATTTAATAATGTCTCAATCTTTTTAAATACCAGCTGCAATATATCTATAACATCTTCACTTTTGATTTCGTTTTCCATCTGAGCTTGAAGTTGATACTTAAGCTTACATAAAAGATGATAATAAATATCTGGATATTGAAAAGGCACCGCAACTCCTTTGCAGGTTTTAAACCATTTTTTATACTTACTATACAGTCCCGATTCTTTCAATTTTTTCTTTAATTTCTGAATATTCTCTTTTTTCTCCCCAAACTCTACTACCAGCGCCTCAGCAATTGCAGTATGAAGTCTTTCAAAATACTCTTCATAATAATATGAATGCTTAATAAACGCCAGAATATTAAAATCGACCTTTTTGTTGGCAATAGTCCACTCTATTCTATTCTCATCTTTTCGTTCAATTTTCAAACGAACAACTTCTATTTCGTTCAACTTAGAATAAAACTCTTCAAAAAAGAAACATACCCATTCAAAGATTTTGATTTTATCAGTATATTTTTTAATCCATTCATCAGCAGATTTTGCTGCACAATTCTCCCATTCCGCTCCTATTCTGGCGTCTTCAGCGTCAACTTTTTCTAAATGCCCCCACATCTTTGTATCAATACTATCTAATTTCATACTAAAAGCAGCATTCTTACTCACCTTTTCGTCTGTATCCATTTCTTCATTGTTAATCATTGGAACAAAAAAATTAGACCAGTTACCTGCCCAGCTACTCGGAAATAATTCTCCTATGATGTTATTCCATCCCGCTCCCTTTTTATCTTTATCAATTTTCAACTGTTCTCTTTGAGCAAGGTATGTATTAAAAACAAGCACTGCATCTACAAATTTTCTTTCACTCCAAGTACTTCTACTTACTAGATACAATTCGTACAACAGTTCTCCGTAGCTTCTTTTTAAGCCAACTCTGATATGTTTTCTTCCTGCTTTTGCCATTCTATTTTCGAGAATATCTATTAACCGATTATAAACCTCTCCATATTCTAACTCACATAGCGATAAAAGCAACTCTCTCTGAGAATATTCCAATTTTCTGTTCGTATTGCGGTTTAAGAAATCACTCACAAACTGTTCAATATTGTTGGACTGACTGCCATCCGGCTGACTATCCAAATATCCATAATAACCCTTCAATTCACGCAAAGAATCGGGAATCAAAAAATGCATCTTTTTCCCGCATATATCAAAACACATCCCTGTCTTTTCCTTGACTTTAAACAAAATACTCTCTTTAATTGTATAACTTTTCTTTCCCCCCTTTACAAACCATTTTTCCTGTATCACCTGCTGATCTATCAACATGTCCGGCATATGGACTCTTCCTTGAATCGGAAGTAGTTTAGCCAGATATTCTTTTGCATAATTCTTTACATAATTTACTTTTGAATCATCAAGCTCCCTGTCGATTTTGGGATAAATCGAATATCCTTCTTTCTCCGCCAGATACATAATATGACGATATTTCACTGCAATTACTACAATAACATTTTTCACTGATACATATCGATACAATTTCTCTAAACTTTTAAAACCATTGTCGTTATTCATATCCAAATCATCAATAGGTACAACCAAATAATTTTTCTGCTCCCTACTTCCCCCTCTGCTTTCTAGTAAAGCCTCAAGGTAATTCTCCACAAGATTTTCAAACTTACGGGTCAGTTCTAAACTATCCGTTGACTTCCGCAGTGTAGATAAAGAGGAATATCCCGCCAGCTGTTCCGCACCGCCGCCCTTTTTTCCTTCTCCTTTAATTAATTGATGAATTTTATAGATTTCATCAATCTGCTGAAGGATATCATACTGGTTCCTGCGGTTTTGAGAAACGGAAAATTTACCGTTTTCAATATATTTTTCAATATTCTTCAACATTCTGGATAACAGAATATCAAAAATATCCTCACTAGAATCAAGCATAGAAGCGTCCAAATTCTCCATAACGCTAAACTGAACATTGTCCTGTTTGATATACTTGTTAAACTTTTCCTCTAATGACTTCGTAAAGGACAGCATCAAGGAACTCTTGCCGCTGCCCCTTTCTCCTAAAACCGTTATAATATCGCCTCTCTTTTTATTCTCCTCTGACAAAATAGCATTAACCACTTTGTATAAAGCATCATATACTCCCGCAAAAATAGAATTATCAAATTCATCTATCCGCTCAACGTATTCTTCAAAATTTTTCTGTACATCTAAGTAAACTTTATCCTGCATAAGCTTTGCTTCCTCTTTCTATTTTATCCATTCTCACAACGGGGCTCTCTGAGTCTTTATATGCATTTATGTTCAGATGCTGAATCAACAGCTTTCTTTCCTCTTTCGCTTTATTCACATTTTGAAATATATTATCAAAAAATGTATCTGCGTTAATTACATAATCAAGCAAACCAAGCCTTGATAATATCTGCCTCGCATTTTCTTTTTTCTCCAGCCATACATCATATAGTTTTTTTAATGTCTTTGTAAGATATTCCAGCTGGATTGGTTCCAAGTTATTGTTATTTATATCATCGCACATCAGCAAATACAATTGATAGAAATCTTGCTTTGCCAGCTCAGTATAAAGTTTTTCCTGCCAGATATAGCCTTTATCCAGCTCTAAAAAGGCCTTCTTAAATAAAATACGATAGTTGGATGGAGATTTTTTGTAAGCTTCCGTATATGCTTTCAGTGCGTTTTCTACGTCATGATCAATCCTTTCATAATACCTTCCTCTCCGGTATTCGATATACGCTTTTGCCGGCTCGGCCGGTTTCGCCACATCATAAGCCCGATTATAATAGATGATACTGTATGTCAGGTAATTTAAGTCTCCGTCAGCAATGATACCCGCAAGAATGTACTCTTGCGTAAATTCCTGATACTTTTCACCCAATTGCACAGCCTCACTTATAAGTGTACGGCTGTCATATATCTTCTTTCTCCTCAGTTTCCCCCGCAAAGAATTAATCTTATGGCGGCATATCAGGCCGAAATAATCCACATATCTTCCCTTGTTAAGTTTTTCCAAACTCTTATAGGCCGCCTGAAAACCTTCAAGGATTTTCTCTACCCGATTCGGATTCGGCGCATAGAAATAACGCTCCATCATATTACAGAGCATCAAATTGTTATCAATATAAACGTCTACAAGACTTCCCAGTTCCGAAAAAAGCTGCTCATCCCCTTTACAAACATCTTTAAGCGCCTCTACAAACATCTTATATTCTTGTTCCCTATTATTGAGCCATTGAAATTTCTCGCGCAAATCTAATACCGCATCCGGATTATACCCCTCCGACTCTTCCAATTGGCTATAAGGCCTGCCTATACTCTTTATCACATAAATGCCGCACATTTTAAAAAACTCGGCAAAAAACAAAAAGTTTTCATTCTCCGACTGATTACATATAATATTAATATCCTTCAAGCACACATCTTTACTCCTTTCAATCCTTCCTCCGCGTTATCCCCTATTGCTTTTTATACTCCTCAACCAGAAGCGTCCCTCACTCTTTTATTATACCGTATAAGTTCAAATAACATCTCATCTTCTATATCATCAAGCCTCATTGTATATCTATCCTCGGAATAATGTCTCAGCAGTGAAAACAAAGAACTAATCTGTACATGGCTCAGTTTTCTGTCTATACCCTTGAGCATTGCACCATCGATTGTATAATAAGATGTCCGGAGCAGCATATCAGACAGCTTTTCAAAAAACTCCCTTTCTTCTGTTGTTCTCCCCATATTTTTCAACACAGCCGCATCTACATGCATCTCCGTATTATCTAGTTTCAGCATATGCACCAGTTCTTCTTCCTGTGTTTGTTCAAGCCTTCCCCTGTATATAACCATCTTATGCACAGCCGGAACCTTCTTCTCACCTGTTGAAGTTGTTAAAACCAACCCCAAACGGCACTCCACCTGCTTAAAGAAAAATGTTCGGTGCCGAAATTCGACGGTACAAATCTCCCCGACTTTGTTATTGACTAAGAACAGGTATCCTATTCAATCTTTTCTAACATAGTATGATTCCCGTTTGCTTATACAACCAATCTTGCTCCTACATATGCATATATGCATATTTTTGAATATATCTGCATTTTTTAAACATCTTTTGAATATGATTATTTTACCTTATACAACAACTTAATTCAAGGCATTTACGCATATATATTGTAAAAGAAATATAGAGCGAAATACTATAACAGGAGCTGCACACTATACCAGGCAAGGATAGTATACGGAAAGACAATTGAAGAAAATATTGGCATTTGGAATC
Source organism: uncultured Dorea sp. (assembly GCA_910579335.1). Taxonomy (GTDB): domain Bacteria; phylum Bacillota; class Clostridia; order Lachnospirales; family Lachnospiraceae; genus MD308. The sequence goes on from CAJTUQ010000020.1 coordinate 31,610, forward strand.
GTTTTAATGTTAATCAATATCAGCTTGTAGAGGAACGAATATTGCTAGAAGATATGAAATTAAGCGAACCGCAAAGAATCTTGAAAAATCCGAAAGGGAATCCATATTACAGCATACGGACAGAGAAACTTCCACAAGAGGGCGTGACAGTTCTAATGAAAATGAAAGAACTAAATCCTGACGGAAATTTTCTCTTCATGCATGAGGGCAGACCCTTGACAACAGATTCTTTTAACCGCCGTTTAAAGAAGTATTGTACAGAGATAGGGATTCCCTATCTGTCAAGCCACAAAATACGTTTTACGGGTGCGTCCATGCTGTATGATGCCGGAGTAAAGCCTATTGATATTCAGCCGCTTTTAGGTCACTCTACACTCACTATGACACAGCATTATATCGGTCAGCGTATAGCTGAAAGAGACACGTCCCAAATGGCAAGAATATTGGCGTAAGCCCCATATTACGGGCTGTACAACTTTGTACAACTTTTTTAGAAAAACAAAAAGTGCCTCAAGCCCTCTGTTTATAAGGGTTTGAGACACCTCTCACCAATGCCGCAGACCGGAATCGAACCGGTACGGGAGATTAGTCCCGCAGGATTTTAAGTCCTGTGCGTCTGCCAGTTCCGCCACATCTGCATATTAACTGGCTTGATGTTTAAAACAAAACTATTATAAATGTGTTTTTGTTCTTTGTCAATACATTTTTATAAAAAACTTAGAATATTTTATAAAAAATCGTAATCA
>CAJTUQ010000021.1:0-7241 GCA_910579335.1 uncultured Dorea sp.
CTTTTTGGCACTTCAATTACTGCGATAGTGGCGTCTGCGTTGCATTCGTTATGGTAAGCAAGCATTTTGGCATAATTCATCTTATAGATGTGGTCTCCGGAAAGTACGAGTAAATAGTCCGGGGAGTAAGAATCGATAAAATCAATATTCTGCGAAATTGCATCTGCAGTTCCCCGGTAAACGTCCAGATTCGCGTCTGCTTTCTCTCTCGGAGGCAGGACAAATACGCCGCTGTCTCTTGCATCAAGTCCCCAGCGTCCGCCTGCTGCCACATAACTATTCAAAAGTACGGATTCGTATTGTGTAAGGACGCCTACGACGTCAATTCCGCTATTTGCACAGTTACTGAGAGGAAAGTCTACAATACGGTACTTTCCACCATATGAAACGGCCGGCTTGGCAACTTTATTAGTCAAATCATGAAGACGGCTGCCGCGGCCGCCGGCCAAAATCATTGCTAGCATGTTATTTTGTTTCATAATGAGTCCTCTCTTTCATTAGATGTTGGATGTTGGTTTATATTATACAATTATTTCTCAGTATTTTCCACGTTTTTAGACAAAAAAACCATATTTCATGTAAAAAAATCATACCAGATACATGTACAACATTTCTATTCCTTATGATGTGAAAAAATGATAATAATTTTAGAAAGAGAATTAATTTCCTTTTCTGCGAGGATTTGTAGTATAATATAAAAAATATAGGACAGAGGGACTGTTTTAGGAGGAGGCCGGCAATTTACGATCTGACAAAAGGAGGGACTTTTTATGAAAGAGCACAAAATCATAACGATAGGAAGACAATTTGGAAGCGGAGGACATGAAATTGGAAATCTTTTAGCGACGCGTCTGGATATCCCGCTGTACGATAATAATCTTGTGCGGATGGTGGCAAAAAAGCTGGATATCCGTGAGGAGACGGCACGCGCTGTAGATGAGACGACTCTTAACAGCTTTCTTGCGGGATATGTGCTTGCGCCGATGGAGTATGCTAAAAATGCGGGCAGCATAGAGACGATTCAGCCGCTCAATGAACAAGTGCATGAGCTTCAGTCTGAGATTATCCGCAAGCTGGCATACAGAGGCCCCTGTGTAATCGTGGGGCGGTGCGCAGATTATGTACTCAAGGATTATGAAAACTGTATCGATGTGTTTATATGTGCAGATATGGAAGACCGTATCAGAAGAATTGCGAAGCGGTATGATATGTCAGAGCGCAAGGCGGCCGACAGAATCGTGAAAGTCGACAGAGAGCGCAAATACTATTATGAATCCCATACCGGGCTGGAATGGGGGAGTACGGATACATACCAGATTATTTTGAATGCCAGCAGGCTTGGCATTGAAAAAATGGTGGATATGCTTGAGATGATATATAAAGCATAAATGAGTTGGAAGGTTAATGGTATATGGATTTGATGCTGGACATTATTATTGATACTGTGCTTGACTGCCTGAAGATGCTGCCTTTTTTGATGGCTGCGTTTCTTCTTGTTGAAATGCTGGAACAATATTCCGGCAACTTTGTGGGAAGGCTGTTTCAAAGGATAGGAAAAGCAGGGCCGGTTGTCGGGGCATTTGCAGGATGCGTGCCTCAATGCGGGTTTTCGGTGATGGCGGCGAACTTGTATGCCGGAGGGGTTATTTCACCGGGGACATTATTAGCAGTATTTCTTGCAACATCGGATGAAGCAGTATTAATTATTTTGAGCGTTCCCGAACGATTTAAGGAGGTGGGGATGCTCTTGGCGGTAAAGATTTTTATTGCCGTTACAGCGGGATATATCGTTGACTTGTTTTGCAAAAATAAATTAGAAACTGCAAAAGGAAGCGGGCAGGTATGCGGCGGCTGCGGCGGCCATGAAAAGGGCGCCGGAATCTTTCTTCCCGCATGGAGGCATACAAGGAGGATTTTTGTATATCTGCTTGTGTTTACAGGGATTCTGAATCTTTGTATACAGCTTTTGGGGCTGGATCGTTTGTCGTCGTTTCTTCTTGGGAATACAATCTTTCAGCCGGCTGCGGCGGCAGTCATAGGTTTTATTCCCAACTGTGCGGCGTCGGTAGTTCTGACACAGCTGTATTTAAGCGGAGCGATATCTTTTCCTTCAGCAGCAGCCGGGCTTTGTACGGGAACGGGGGCGGGCTTTATCGTGCTATGCAAGGTAAATTGTCACAAAAAAGAAAATGCTAAAATAGCCGGGTTATTGTTTATTTTTGCGGTCGTTGCGGGAATCGTACTTGGGTATATGGAAATATTCATAGGATTTTAGGCGGAAAGGCGGTGTTTTTAGGGCAAAACAATGGGATTTTGCAAGAGAATTGCATTTTTTCAGAGATGTGTTATAATGTGCACGAAGGCAAAAAGGGCTAATGGGACTAGGAGGAATTATTATGGCCACAAAGAAAACAACAAAAACATCTGTTGAAACAGTAAAGACAATGGCAGCAAAGACAGTACCAGAGAAAACACCGACAGTTAAAGCGGCGCCCGCAGGGAGCTCTGCAGATAATAAAATAGCAGCAGAAAAGAAGGTACCTGCAGAGAATAAGGTAACACAAGCAAAGACTCCGGTAAAGAAGGAGACAAAGCCTGCATCTGCAAAGAAACCGGCAGCAAAGAAAGAGATAAAAGTAAAGACGGTTGTTGAGTATTACGGAAAGCAGGTTGAGGAGAAGGATATTATTGCCAATGTTAAGAAAGCATGGACAAAGTCCGGTAAAAAGGTAGGAGATATCAAGAGCGTTGAGCTTTACATAAAGCCGGAGGAGGCTGCGGTTTACTATGTAATCAATAAGACGGAGACTGGCGCGGTAGCATTCTAATATCTGAAAAAGTATGACGGTGGCGGTGCGGTACAGACTGCGCCGTTATTTTATATCCAAATAAAAAATCAGAAAAATAAGAAAAACAGAAAAAATATATTGACAAATAGAAATTTGAGTGATAATATTAGAACATAAACAAAGACAAACCAATGGATAACGAAATTTAAGGATTTCACTTATCTAATGTTTGAAAATTCAAAAAGGAGGTACGGACCACCAAAAGCTTAAGTTAGTTTCATTAAAAAAGATTGGGAAAGAGGTATAATCCAATGGATATTGAAGTTCACTGAAGGTGGGTGTCATTTATGGAATATATTTGATACCCATCTTTTTTGCTTGCCTTTATATAGATTGTGAGATAAGATATTATCAAGGGGGAAAGATATTCAGCAACAAAGGAGAAGGAAGTATGGATAATTTACAGAATTTAACGGAGCTTGTCAGGGAAATCGGAAGTTCGGACGGGCCGACGGCGGTATTTGCAGCCGGTAAGCTTGGGAAGATAGGTATGGGTGCGGCGATAGCATCTGTTGTTATCGGTTTGTTATTTTGTTTTTTGGGGTTAAAACTAATAAAAGTTATATCCGCCCTGATCGGGCTGGGCGTAGGCGCGGCAGTGGGCGGCATTGTCAGCAGCGCGGCAGATATTACAGGATTTACAAGAATCATTATCGTTTTTGCAGCAGCGGTTTTTCTGGGGGCGCTGATATATTTCCTGCACAGGGTCGGAATTTTTCTTATGACGTTTATCGCTACCGTTTCGGCAGTGTTTACTTTTGTCGGTGCCAGTGAAAAGGTGTATGTTATGGCTGCCTTGGGTGCGGCTCTTATTTTGGGGATTGCGGCAATGATTTTTGCGGAACCCGGAGCGATTATTATTACCTCCGTATTAGGCGGAGTGTCAGCAGGAACGGGAATCGTATCGCTTGCGGGACTGACGGGCAATAAGTTTATACTTTTAGGAGTCGCAGGTGTCATGGCGGTGCTTGGGATGGCAGTACAGTTCATCTTGTATTCCAGAAAGTCCGGCGAGGAGGAAAAGCCGATTCGAAGAAGAATCAGGAAAAAAAATTCTATGGAATCCGAGGTTGAAAAGGCCAGAATGCTTCTTGATGATGATGAAGAGGAAGATGAATACTAAGTGTAACAGATTGTATTTTCATGAAAAGATGGTATAATAAAAACACGGGAAGAGAAATCGTGAAGGAGGGCTGCTTATGAAGCTTGATATGCACTGTCACGTAAAGGAAGGTTCCATTGACAGTAAGGTTAGCCTTGATGATTATATTATGAAGCTGAAGGAAGACGGTTTTGATGGGATGCTTATTACAGATCATGATACCTATAAAGGATACAGATATTGGAAATATAATATGAAAGGCAGGCTCCATGAGGATTTTGTCGTACTTAAGGGCATGGAATATGATACATGTGATGCAGGGCACATTCTTTGCATTATGCCGGAAGGAGTCAAGATGCGGCTTTTGGAGCTCAGAGGGATGTCGGTATCTGTGCTGATTGATTTTGTGCATCGGCACGGCGGTATTTTGGGGCCGGCGCATCCGTGCGGAGAGAAATATATGAGTTTCGCACATACGAAGAAATACTACCGCGCGCCGGAGGTTATTAAAAGGTTTGATTTTATTGAGACTTTTAACGCATGTGAGCCGGAACATTCTAACGCAGGCGCCTTGAAGCTTGCGGAAAAATATAAAAAGCCGGGAATCGGCGGAAGTGATTCCCATAAGCTTGACTGTGTCGGAAAAGGTTATACGATTCTTCCGGAGCCGGTTACCTGTGAGACGGAGTTAATTTCCCTGATACGGAAAAAAGTTCCGATTGAGACAGGAGGGACACTTTATACAAGGACGACAAAAGAGCGGATTGGAAAGGCGAGTAAGATACTGCCGTATTCATTCTGGTTTTATAATAAAAGCGGGGAGCTGCTGAAGCGGAGAAAACGGAAGCTTAAAAGCGAGATAGAGAATCCGGTTGATCCGATTGATCCGATTGAATTTGAATATCTGCATGGAAAGATGCAGTAATTATAAATGCCGCAAGATGCCGGCGCAGGTTGTTTTCAACTGAGCCGGCATCTTGCGGCGTTTTTGGCATAATACAGAAAATTCTAGAAAAGAAGGGCAATGCGGTATATGATAAAGCTCATAATCCATGCTGCTGCGAGCTGGTACAGGATAATGCCGAGAGTCTTTTTAACGCTGCATAATTCCCGGTGCATGGTCGCAATAGAGGCGGTGCACGGTACATACAGCAGGCAGAAGACCATCAGTGCAAGACCGTTGGCGGCTCCGAATCCGATGGAGCCAAGTGCGGATACCATTGAATCCATACCGGATGCAGAAGTGATGTTTTGAATGCCGAACAGGACGCTGCAGCTTGAAACTACTACTTCCTTTGCGGCGATTCCGGCAATCAGCGCAACGATGATCTGCCAGTATCCCAGCCCCGCAGGTTTAAACAGCGGAACGATGGCTTTCCCGATTAACGAGCCGAAGCTTTGGCTGATGTCTGTTACGTAGCCTGACGGACCAAAATTTAAAAGAACCCACATGATGACGGAGGCGATAAAAATAACCGTTCCTGCTTTGCTCAGATAGTCTTTTACTTTTTCCCATACGTAGATGGCAATGGTGTGTGGATTCGGCGATTTATATTCCGGAAGCTCTATCAGCAACGCATGTTCTGCTTTGCTCCCGTCTATTTTGGATAATATGTATGCGGTTGCAATGGCTGCGGCGATTCCAAGCAGATAGAGGGAATAGCACACAAGCATGGCGTATTTTCCGAAAAACATAGAAGAGAACAGCACATAAATAGGAAGCCTTGCACTGCAGGACATAAACGGCGTAACCAAAATCGTTTTGAAACGGTCTCGCGGGTGCTCCAGCGCCCTGGAAGCCATAAGAGCCGGAACCGTGCATCCGAAGCCCAAAAGAAGCGGAAGGAATGCGCGGCCGGATAAACCGAGGCGGCTCATGATATCATCCATGACAAAGGCGACTCTAGCCATATATCCGCTGTCCTCCAAAATTGCCAGAGCTAAAAAAAGAATAAAAATATTCGGTAAAAATGTAAGGATTCCGCCGACGCCGGCTATGATTCCGTCCAGAATCAGCGAGGAGAGCATTTGGTTTGTGTGTATGATGGCAAGCCCTGTCGATACAAAAGCCGAAAAATTTTCCAGGCCGATTTCAAAATATCCTTTCAGCCAGTCCCCGATCGTGAAAGTCAGGAAAAATACGAGAGCCATAATGATAAGAAAAATCGGGAGTCCAAGATAACGGCTTGTCAGATACCGGTCAATTTTATCGGTGGAGGCTTCTTTTTGTGATTTGTTTACAAGCGTTTCCGAGACGATTTCTTCGATAAAATTATATTTTTGGTTAATAATGTCCTTTTCATAGCTTTTACTTATCGTATCGCCTGGTTCTAGCGGGTACTCCTTGATAACATTGCTATCCTTTTCTAAATGTTTAATGGCATACCAGCGTTTGTTCGGAAGTTCCTTATATTTTTTGTCCAAGGCATTTATGATGGAATCAATTTTATCTTCAATATAGTCTTCGTATACCATAGCATATTCGCTGTGATGATTGTGGACATGGGACGACTGCATGCCCGGATGATGATGTATAAGCGGGCTCTGGCGCAGATCTGTCTTGTGGTGCGCCACTGCGTGCATGAGGATGGAGAGTCCCGTGTTTTTGCGGGCGGAAACGGCAATCACGGGGATTCCAAGCATTTCCGGAAGGCGGTGCAGGTCGATTTCCATACCGCGTTCTTCTACGATATCCATCATATTGAGTGCCAGTACTATCGGCTTTCCCAGCTCGATAAGCTGTAAAGTAAGATAAAGGTTGCGCTCAAGGCAGGATGCGTCCACGACATTAACGATAACGTCTACTTCGCCGCTCATAATGCATTGCCTGGATACGGTTTCCTCCATTGTGTAGGAGCTTAAGCTGTAGATGCCTGGAAGGTCAATCAGCTTAAATGTCTCTCCCTCATAGGTTGTCTGTCCTTCTATCTTTTCAACGGTAACGCCGGGCCAGTTCGCCACTTTTAAATTGGCTCCGGTATAGGCGTTAAAAAGAGTGGTTTTTCCGCAATTCGGATTACCTATAAATCCGACGTTAATTGTATTTTTCATCAGCGGGAGACCTCCTCTACTTCGATATGATCCGCAATTCTTTTGCCGAGAGCAAATCGCGTTCCACGGAATTTGGCGGTCAGCGCCCCCTTTTTATCATTATTCAGAACGGTAATATGCGTCCCCTGCGTCAGGCCAAGTGCTTCTAGCCTGCGTTCAAGCTTTAATTCTATATTTATGGAAAGCACTTGGTATGTCTGGTTATTCTTTCCTTGCTTCAATGTCATTTTACAGCCCTC
>CAJTUQ010000021.1:7332-31754 GCA_910579335.1 uncultured Dorea sp.
AAAGAAATTCTATTTTCTAAAAGATGAATCAAAAATCATTTCAATTAATGAGGATATCCTCAGGTGGGAGCGTCATCCCAAATTTCCAAAAGCGAGATATTTTTATATGGAAAGGAGGCAGTGTTAAGGTTACGTTTAAACCGTTATTTTGATGTCATTTTACAGTGATTCAGTCAAAAACATTTTGATAAAAAGAAAAGGAGATTTTGTATGAACAAAAGAAATTTAATAAGTAAAGCAGCTGTGGCAGCTTTTGTATTTGCTATGGCTTTTAATTTTGCACCCTTTTTCGGTTTTTGTAAGATAAAGGCCGCATCACATGAAATCACGATTAGCGACGCCGGATATTATGACGAATACCATCACGGGGAGCATCAGCTTAAGGGAAAAGCAAAATTGCACAAGGTAGACGGCCAGACGGCATATTGTGTTTATTTAAAAAAGTATTCCGCTCCGGGAGATGTGGAGGAAACGGATATTCAGAATTACCTGCCGGGAGATGAGCTTGCGATGGCATGTCTGGCGCAGGAATATATATTTGGCATGGAAGGTTATTCCAAAGAGGAGAAGTATATGCTGACACAGTGCATGGTATGGTACATACAGAGAGACCGTACCGGAGACGGAGGGTGGCGCCGCTATGTCAGCGGTATTGATATGTCCGTCGGTGAGCAGGAGGCTTTTTTTGCAGACATGGAAAAGAAGACGAAAAAAGAAGCTTCGGCATACGAGGGGCATGGTACGGCATGGAAGAATGCAGGGGAGGGGGATATGCAGGAGGTGGCAGTTCTTTTGGCACCGACTTTAAAGACCGGAGAACTACTGATTAAAAAGGTTCCCGACGATTCGGAAATTGTTAAAAATAATCTGTGCTACAGCCTTGAGGGTGCCGAGTATGGGGTATATACGGATGAAGCGTGTACAAAACAGGCATGTACGCTGTCGGCGGACAAGGATGGGAATACGGAGAGTGTTACGCTGTCGGCGGGAACGTATTATGTGAAAGAAATAAAGGCTCCAAAAGGTTACGGATTGGATAAGGAGATATATACGGTGACGGTAGGCTTTGGAGAAAAGCAGACGCTTACCGTGAAAGAGACTCCCCAATACGTGCCTTTGGAGGTCAGCATTGAAAAGCTGGATAAAGAATCCGCCGCAGCCCTGCCAAAGGGAGCGGCATCGTTAGAGGGGGCTGAATTTACAGTCTGCTATTACGACGGTTTTTACACAGCCAAAAATCTGCCGGATTACCGTTCTTATCAGTCCAAAGCGAAAAGAAAGTGGACGATAAAGACTGTGAAAGCAGAAAGAGACGGAAGCATTATATACTGTGCAGATATAAAAAATAATAAATGCAGGGCCGGAGGGGACGATTATTATCGGTATGACGGTAAAGAAGTCCTTCCAATAGGAACGCTCTCTATCGAGGAGACAAAGGCCCCGGAAGGATACCGGTTGGAAGGAGGTGTGTTAAAAAGCTTAAAGACAGGCGAGATAGCCGAGGGAAAAACATATGTGACGCAGATAACCTCCAGCAGCGAGGGAGGCTGTGCGCTGGCCGGGGGAAATGAATATGAGGCGTCAGATAAAGTCGTACGAGGGGATCTGTCGCTTCGGAAAATTGACGGTGAGAATCAAAAGGCGCTGGCCGGGGTGGAGTTTAAGCTCACTTCAAGAACGACAGGCGAATCCCATAGCTTTATTACAGATAAAAATGGGGAATACGATACATCCGCAGCATTCATTAAGCATTCCAAAAACACAAATGCAGGAAAAGAAGGAAGCGGTATCTGGTTTAAAGGTGTGAAGGGCAGCGCTGCGGTTCCGGTTGATAACGCCGAAGGAGCGCTTCCTTTCGACACCTATGAATTGGAGGAAATAAAGGGGAAAAATAATTCGGGTATGGCGATGTTCAAGGATACAGTGGAAATCAGCAGGGATAAGACGGTAGTAAGGCTTAACAATATAGAAAATGACGGCGTGAGCATACATACGGCGGCAAGGGATAAAGAGTCGGGCACGCAGTATTCTGTGCCGGAAGGTACCGTGACAATTATAGACAGCGTGTTTTATAATAATCTGAAAAAGAATCAGAGATATATGCTGGCGGGGAATATCATGGACAAGGATACGGGGAAACAGCTGATAGGGAAGGATCAGGTTCCGGCTGCGTCCCGCAAGATATTTACTGCAAATGTAAAGAACGGAAGTACAGAAATCGAATTTACCTTTGACGCTTCTCAATTAAAGGATAAAGATATCGTGATATTTGAGGAACTTTACGAGATTAAGGATGACGGTACGCCGGGGATTTTCGTGACAGAGCACAAAGATCTGGCGTCAAAGGAGCAATCCATTTTTTTCAGGGAACAAGAGAAGCGTCCGGATTTGGAGAAGCCGAAGGAGCCGGAGCATACGAAAGAGCCGGAGATGGGAAAGGAAACGAGAGCATCAGGAATGCCGGTACCTGTAATCCAAAAAAATCCGGAGTCTGTGAAAACAGGAGACGACAATTCCTTGATACATCTTGTGATATTGATGATTCTTTCTTGCGTCTCAATATTTACTTGTGTTAGAATAGCACGTAAAGATTAAGAAGAATAAGAAGGAGGTTGTCGTAATGGGAATGACAATGACGCAGAAAATTCTGGCGGCGCATGCAGGGCTTGAAAGTGTAGCGGCAGGTCAGCTGATAGAAGCTAAATTAGACGTGGTTATGGCGAATGATATTACAGGTCCGATGGCTCTGCCGATTGTAAAGCAGATGTCGGATAAGGTCTTTGATAAGGATAAGGTCGTTTTTGTGCCGGACCATTTTACTCCGAATAAAGATATTAAATCTGCAGAAAATTCAAAGGCGATTCGCGAGTATGCGAAGGAGCAGGGCTTATCGTGGTATTTTGAGCAGGGAAAATCCGGCGTGGAGCACGCCATACTTCCTGAGGCCGGCGTCGTGGCCGCAGGAGAGTGTATTATTGGGGCGGATTCGCATACTTGTACATATGGGGCGCTGGGAGCGTTTTCAACAGGCGTGGGAACGACAGATATTGCTACCGGCATGGCCACCGGAGAGCTCTGGTTTAAGGTTCCGAGCGCGGTAAAATTTGTGCTTTCGGGCAAACCGGGACCGTATGTAACGGGAAAGGACATCATTATACATATTATCGGAAAAATTGGCGTGGACGGAGCGCTCTATAAGTCTATGGAATTTGTCGGGGACGGTATTGCCAATCTTACGATGGACGACCGCTTTACAATGGCGAACATGGCGATTGAGGCGGGGGCAAAGAACGGCATCTTCCCTGTTGACGAGTTGACTGAAGAATACTTGAGGGAGCATACAAAGAAGGAATATAAAGTATATAGCGCAGATGAAGATGCACAGTATGATGATGTTGTGGAAATCAATCTCGGCGAAGTGCGTCCGACGGTTGCGTTCCCCCACCTTCCGGGCAACGCCAAGACTATTGATGAGATTGAGGCGATGGAACCGATTAAGATTGACCAGGTGGTAATCGGTTCTTGTACAAACGGAAGGATTACGGATATGAGAAAAGCGGCTGCGATTCTTAAAGGGCATACGGTACATCCGGATGTGCGCGTCATGGTTGTCCCTGCTACACAGAAGATTTACAAACAGTGTATTGCAGAAGGGCTTGTCGATATTTTTATAGATGCGGGATGTGCGGTAAATACGCCGAGCTGCGGGCCTTGTATGGGAGGTCATATGGGAGTGATGGCGGCAGGAGAGAGATGTGTTTCCACGACGAACCGTAATTTTGTGGGCAGAATGGGCCATGTAGAATCTTTGATTTATCTTGCTTCGCCGGAAGTAGCGGCGGCAAGTGCAATTGCCGGGTGCATTGCAAATCCTGAGAAAGTAGGTGGAAGATAATGAAAGCGCTGGGACATGTATTTAAATACGGGGATAATGTAGATACGGACGTTATAATTCCGGCAAGATACTTAAATTCTTTTGACGCACAGGAGCTTGCCAGCCATGCAATGGTAGATATCGATCCTGATTTTGTGAAAAAAGTACAGCCGGGAGATTTAATCGTTGCAAATAAAAATTTCGGCTGCGGTTCGTCGAGAGAGCACGCACCGCTCTGCCTGAAGACGGCGGGAGTAAGCTGCGTCATTGCCGAGACGTTCGCGAGGATTTTTTATAGGAATGCGATTAATATCGGTCTTCCGATTATTGAATGCCCGGAGGCGGCGAGAGGGATTGAGGCCGGTGATGAGGTAGAAGTTGATTTTGACAGCGGTAAAATTTATAATAGAACAAAAGGGACGCAGTTTCAGGGACAGCCGTTCCCGGAGTTTATGCAGAAGCTTATTGCGGCGGGCGGCCTTGTAAAATACACTCAGAATACGTCCAAATAGTAGTGATTAAAGAAGGGTAGAATTATGGATTTATATTATAAAAGCACCAGAGATTCAAATGTAAAAGCAACGGCGTCAGAAGCGATTCTTACCGGGCTTGCTCCCGACGGAGGGCTGTTTGTGCCGGAATCTATTCCGGCGCTTGATGTACCGCTAGAGAAGCTTAAGAAAATGAGTTATCAAGAGACTGCGTATGCGGTGATGAAACAGTTCCTTACGGATTTTACGGAAGAGGAGCTTAAACGGTGTATCGACAAGGCTTATGATGAAAAATTTGATACAGAGGAAATCGTGCCTCTTGTAAAAATGGACAACACGTACTATTTGGAGCTTTTCCACGGTGCGACGATTGCATTTAAGGACATGGCGCTTTCTATACTACCGCATCTTCTGACGACGTCCGCAAAAAAGAACCGGACGTCTAATGAGATTGTAATCCTCACGGCGACATCCGGAGATACGGGAAAAGCAGCTATGGCAGGTTTCGCTGACGTAGAGGGAACGAGGATTATTGTATTTTATCCGAAAGACGGCGTCAGCAAGGTCCAAAAGCTCCAGATGGCAACCCAGAAAGGGAAGAATGTAGCTGTGGTTGCCATACATGGGAATTTTGACAATGCCCAGAGCGGGGTAAAAGCCATGTTCGAGGACAAGGCTTTGGCGAAGGAACTGGAGGAGAAGGGCTATCAATTTTCTTCAGCCAACTCGATTAATATCGGCCGTTTGGTTCCGCAGGTGGTTTATTATGTGTATGCCTATGCAAAGCTTTTGGAGAATGATGAGATACAAGAGGGTGAAACAGTAAACGTAGTGGTGCCGACGGGAAATTTCGGCAATATTCTTGCGGCTTATTATGCAAAGAAGATGGGGATTCCGATTGACAAGCTGGTATGTGCGTCTAATGAGAATAAAGTGCTGTTTGATTTCCTAAAGACCGGTATTTATGATAGGAACAGGCAGTTTGTACTGACGAGTTCTCCTTCTATGGATATTCTTATATCCAGTAATCTGGAAAGGCTTATTTACCTGATTGCTGGAGAAGATTCTAAAAAGACCAAGGAATTGATGGAAGCACTAAAGCGGGACGGAAAGTATGAGATTACTGAGAATATGCGCCGGAAGCTTTCGGATTTTGCCGGAGGGTATGCTACGGAGGAGCAGACGGCGGAAGAAATCAAGAGAGTGTATGAAAAAACAGGGTATGTAATAGACACGCATACGGCGGTTGCATCCCATGTCTGTAAAGAAATATGCGGGGATGACAAAAAATGCGTGATAGCGTCAACAGCCAGCCCGTATAAGTTTGTAAAAAGCGTAATGACGGCAATTGATAAGGCTTATGAAGGCGAGGATGAGTTTGCGCTTCTTGAGAATATGTGCAATGTCTCTAAGACGGAGATGCCGCAGGCGATTAAAGATATTTTGGATGCCGAGGTTCTTCACAGGACGGAGTGCGACGCAGACAAGATGGAGGAAACTGTAAAAAATATACTTGGGATTTAGATGAGGTGAAGGGATATGTCGGGATTGGACGGAATATTCGGCCTGATTGGTGTCAGCTGCGGAATTTATTGTCTTTATGGATATTATATGCTCAGGTTCAAAGGGGAAATTGTACAATCACTTTTCCTTCCTAAAGATGCAAATGTGAAAAAATGCAAGGATCTTAACGGGTATCGCAGCGAAGCCCAAGCTCCCGCCCTTGTGCTTGGAGTCATCGTCCTGTTGTACGGGGCGCTTGATTTGTATAACACGTATGTTCAAGCGGTGGGATGGATGTTAGCCGTGATGATTGTTCTTGTGATTGCGGCCGTATGTTTTTTTGCTGTACGTATTAAAAATTTAAATAAAAAATATTTTGGATTGTAAATCAAAGTTGTCAATGAAAAAATCCGGACGGAGTAAGAAGTATCTTACGTCTGTCCGGATTTTTAAATTTCATAGGGTTATTTTGTATTTATAATGGCTTTATAACTGAGGGCCTGCTGAAACTAAAGCCTTTCCTGCTTCATTTCCCTCGTATTTTGCAAAGTTCTTAACAAATCTCTGCGCCAAATCCTTTGCTTTGGTTTCCCACTCAGCAGCATCTGCGTAAGTATCGCGAGGGTCAAGAATATTTGAATCAACTCCCGGAAGCTCTGTCGGAACCTCAAAATTGAAGTATGGAATCTTCTTTGTCGGAGCTTTCAAAATGTCGCCGTTCAGGATTGCATCAATGATGCCGCGGGTGTCTTTAATCGTAATACGTTTTCCTGTGCCGTTCCATCCGGTGTTTACCAAATATGCCTTTGCACCGTTCGCTTCCATCCTCTTAACCAGCTCTTCGCCGTATTTTGTCGGGTGAAGCTCTAAGAATGCCTGTCCGAAGCAAGCGGAGAAGGTCGGCGTAGGTTCTGTAATGCCGCGCTCTGTTCCGGCAAGCTTAGCTGTGAAGCCTGACAGGAAGTAGTACTGTGTCTGTTCCGGAGTCAGGATAGATACCGGAGGAAGTACTCCAAATGCGTCTGCGGATAAGAAAATGACTTCTTTAGCCGCAGGTGCAGCGGAAACCGGGCGGACAATCTTTTCGATATGGTCGATTGGGTAAGATACGCGCGTATTCTCAGTTACGCTCTTATCATTGAAATCAATTTTGCCGTCCGCATCTAACGTTACGTTCTCAAGAAGTGCATTACGTTTGATTGCATTGTAGATATCCGGCTCGGATTCTTTGTCCAGGTTAATAACCTTAGCATAGCAGCCGCCTTCAAAATTGAAAACACCGTTGTCATCCCAGCCATGCTCGTCGTCTCCGATAAGGAGTCTCTTCGGGTCAGTTGAAAGAGTAGTTTTTCCTGTGCCGGAAAGACCGAAGAAGATAGCCGTGTTTTCACCGTTCATATCTGTGTTTGCAGAGCAGTGCATGGATGCGATGCCCTTAAGCGGAAGTAGTTCATCATGGAGAACATACCTTTCTTCATCTCGCCGCCGTACCATGTATTGAGGATAACCTGTTCGCGGCTTGTAATATTGAATACTGCCGCTGTCTCTGAATTGAGGCCCAGTTCTTTGTAATTTTCTACTTTTGCTTTGGAAGCATTATAAACAACAAAATCCGGCTCAAACTTCTCAAGCTCTTCATCGCTAGGCTGGATAAACATATTCTTAACAAAGTGAGCCTGCCATGCAACTTCCATAATGAAACGGATTGCCATGCGGGTGTCTGCATTTGTGCCGCAGAATGCATCTACTACAAACAGTCTTTTCCCGGAAAGCTCTTTCAGTGCAAGATCCTTTACAACAGCCCAGGAATCTTCGGAGAGAGGATGATTGTCATTCTTGTATTCATCAGAAGTCCACCATACGGTATCCTTTGAATTTTCATCCATTACGATAAACTTATCTTTAGGTGAACGGCCTGTGTAGATACCAGTCATTACATTGACTGCACCCAGTTCACTCACCTGTCCTTTTTCGTAACCTTCCAAATCAGATTTTGTTTCTTCCTCAAATAACATTTCATAAGAAGGATTGTGAACAATTTCCGTAGTTCCGGTAATGCCATACTTGCTTAAATTGATTTCTGCCATTTCTTTATATCCTTTCTTCCTTCAATATTTGCCTTTATATGCAGGATTTAGTAAGGGATTCCTGCATATCAGACATAATAAGTCTCAATTTCATATTATACATAATCATACGATAAAATCAATAAAAATCCACCAAAATTTTGAAATACTGTTATAAACTTCACAAAGTGGACGTTTTAAGAATCGTTTTTTTATAGTTGTAAAATTGATGGAAATGGGTTATAATAATTTCAGCGAATTACCTGGAATGTACGACAACTTCTGTAATTTTGAACCTACAAAACTTTAAACGGGACTCTTATATCTCCGTAATATGTCAGGCCCCCATTTACGCAGGGGAAGACAAAAAAGCGGATGCGGACACCCACCTAGCTGTGGCTAGGAGTCAAAATACAGAAACCGGCATTTCGGGGAGCGTACAAAAGAGAAAAGGCAGCCTTATGGCTGTCTTTTTAATAGTCTGTGCGCATGCGCATCTGAGGGTAAATTATCCCGAAAGGGGTGTGGGATATTGAAAAAAAGAAGTAATAAAAGTATAAAGTCCAGAAAAAGGCGGAAAAGAATCAGGGAAAAGCAGATATATTACGGCATGGCGCTTCTTGCGGCGGTCTTTATCGTCGTCGGGCTTACGTCGGCAGTAAAGGGCGGGACAAAAGACGGCATCAAGGTAAATAGTACGCAAGCCGTTCAGCCGTCAGGTAAAGCAAAAGATGGCAATGCGGACGCCAAAGAAGAGACGGAAAAAGAGGAAAAGATTCAGGTAGATAATCCGAATATACGCGTTCTTCTTATGACGGATGGTTTTAGCGATGTTACGCACCCGCAGGTAACTCTTTCTTGCGGGGCGGGAATGACAATTACATATGGTAATACGGAAAAAGAATATAAAAAGAAGACACTGAAAATTAAGCCCGGCCATGATTGGTTTAAGGACGGGGCTGTTCGAATCAGGGCAAAGGAAGGGAAGCTTAAGATAAAGAGTTTAAAGCGCGGCGACGGGGTGCCGGCGTACGACGGGGTGATAGAGCTTAGGAGCACGGCGGAAGGAATCGCGGTTATCAATGAACTTCCGGTGGAAAAATATCTCTGTGGCGTCATACCTAGTGAAATGCCCGCATCTTATGAGCTGGAAGCGCTTAAGGCACAGGCGGTGTGCGCCAGAAGCTATGCATACAGGCAGATGAAAAAATACGCATATCCTGAGTATGAAGCGCATGTTGACGACAGTACCAATTACCAGGTCTACAATAATTCAGAAACAGCGGAGGCTTCATCAAAGGCGGTGGAGGAAACGGCAGGACAGACCGTCAGGTATAAGGGAGATGTCGTTTCTACTTATTTTTATTCTACCTCCTGCGGAAGGACGACAACGATGGAGGCATGGGGGACAAAGCCGAGCGAGAACAACGGATACTTGTACTCTGCAGAGATAAAAGGCAAGGACGGTGATTACGAGAAAGATTTGCCGTGGTATCGGTGGTCTGCGGCTGTGCCGGCAAAGACTTTGTCGAACCTTATCGGGCTGAATACGGGAAAGGATATAGGGACGCTTAAAGACATCAAAATCACAAAGAGGGGGCCCGGCGACGTGGCAGTCGTTATGAAGGCGGTTGGAGACAAAGGAAGCGTTACGGTTAAGACGGAAAATAAAATCCGCAGAGCCCTGGGCGGAAGCGAGTATAAAATCAAGCGGCAGGACGGCAGTGAGGTAGATGGCAGAAATCTGCTTCCGAGCGCATTCTTTACTATAGAAAAAAAGGATGATAAATTTGTGATAGAGGGAGGCGGCTTCGGCCACGGCATAGGCATGAGCCAGACGGGGGCGAATGAGATGGCGAAAGAAGGGAAAAATTATAAAGAAATACTTATGCTGTTTTATAAGGATATCTCTGTTGAATAGATATATTTTATACATATTTTATATTTTTAACAAAATTGTTAGCACTCTTTTTTGAAGAGTGCTAATTTTCTATTGACTTTTATTTGAGACGGTATTATTATATCACTTAGACAAAATGCCCGTACACAAAGAAAAGCGGCCGGCTGTGGAAGACATTGCCGCATCGTGCAGTTCTTTGTCCATGAGGGCAATTTAAATATATATAATTTATGAAAGAAAGCAGGAGTGGTGATTATTAAAAAATGGCTGTATTCTGACCATGATATTTTTATCCGCGAGGTGGTCAGTAATGGCTGTGATGCGATTACAAAGCTGAAAAAGCTGGATGTGATGGGGGAGTACCAGCTGCCGGACGATTATAAAGCGAAGATTCAAATCGTCGTCAATCCGGAAGAAAAGACGTTAAAATTTATCGACAACGGGTTGGGAATGACAGCCGAGGAAGTGGAAGAATATATTACGCAGATTGCATTTTCCGGCGCAACTGAATTTTTGGAGAAATATAAGGATAAGACTACCGAAGATGATATGATCGGCCATTTCGGACTTGGGTTTTATTCGGCTTTTATGGTAGCGGACGAGGTGCATATCGATACTCTTTCCTATAAAGAAGGGGCTTTGGCAGTACACTGGGTAAGCGACGGAGGAACGGAGTACGAGATGGAGGACGGGACGAAAGATACGGTCGGTTCGGAGATTACGCTTTATCTGAATGAAGACAGTCTTGAGTTTGCCAATGAGTACCGCATGAGAGAGGTGATTGAAAAATATTGTTCTTTCATGCCGGTTGAAATATTCCTTTCCAAGGCGGATGCAGAGAAAGAGTATGAGACGATTGACGAGGCGGATTTGAAGGAGACGGATATCGTCGTTGAGCATATACATGAAGAAGCCAAGATGGAGGAGAAAGAAAACGAAGACGGAACGAAGGAGATGGTAGAGGTATCTCCGGCGAAGGAGAAGGTTAAGATTGAGAAACGCCCGGTTTCCTTAAGTGACATCCATCCGCTCTGGACAAAGCATCCGAATGAGTGTTCCGATGAGGACTATCAGGAATTTTACCGCAAAGTATTTCTCGATTATAAGGAACCGTTATTCTGGATTCACCTGAATATGGACTATCCGTTTAATTTGAAAGGCATCCTTTATTTTCCGAGAATCAATACGGAGTATGATTCCATTGAGGGAACGATTAAGCTGTACAATAACCAGGTGTTTATCGCAGACAATATTAAGGAAGTAATCCCGGAGTTTTTGATGGTGCTCAAAGGCGTGATTGATTGTCCGGACCTGCCGCTGAATGTATCCAGAAGCGCATTGCAGAATGATGGGTTTGTTAATAAAATTGCGGAATATATTTCTAAGAAGGTGGCGGATAAGCTTTCCGGAATGTGTAAGACAAAGAGGGAAGACTATGAGAAATACTGGGACGACATCAGCCCGTTCGTTAAGTTTGGCTGTCTGAAGGATGAGAAGTTCTGTGATAAGATGAAAGATGTCGTTCTGTTTAAAAATATTGACGGCAAATATCTGACTCTTAAGGATTGTATCGAAGAAAACGGCGGTACGGCGGAAAAACCTAAAGAAGAAGCAGCGCCGGAAAATGAAGAGAAAGAAGGAGAAGGGACAAAAGAGGAAGCAAAGAAAACGACCATCTATTATGTGACGGATGAGATACAGCAGAGCCAGTATATTAATATGTTTAAAAAGCAGGGGCAGGATGCGGTCATCTTAAGTCATAATATTGATTCGCCGTTTATTACGCAGCTTGAGCAGCGCAACGAGAATATCCAGTTCCAGAGGATTGACGCAGACGTTACGGAGACGATTAAGGAGGAGGTCACGGAGGAAGATAAAGAAGCCTTCAAGCTGACTGCCGACAGCCTGACAGAGATTTTCCGCAAGGAGCTTGGAAATGAAAAGCTGGATGTGAAGCTTGAGAAGCTCAAGGACGACAAGGTGGCATCTATGATTACCCTGTCGGAGCAGAGCCGCCGTATGCAGGAGATGATGAAGATGTACGGCATGGGTGCGATGGGCATGAATACAGGAAATGAAGGAACGCTGATACTTAATGCCAACCATCCGCTTGTGCAGTATGTAGTAGATAATAAGGAAAACGAAAATGTTTCCATCATCTGCAAGCAGCTCTATGATCTGGCCATGATTGCCCACAAGCCGCTGAATCCGGAAGAGATGACGGCGTTTGTACAGAGGAGCAATGAGATAATGATGCTTCTTACAAAATAGAAGTGAAGATAGACGCTAAGGAAAGACCGGAGTGCAAAAATGAGTGCATTCCGGTCTTTTGAGAAGCTGGAAATTACAGGAAGATAGTTTTTTGATAGACAAAATGTGGGAAATCGGGTAGAATATACAACATATAGGGGTGGAACATGGAAAAGTTAAAACGGATTTTTTCACAAATATCGCAAATACCGAATCAGATTTCCAAAGTACATGTGGGCGCGTATGCTGCACAGGCCGCTTATTTTCTGATGCTCTGCATGATACCGATTATCCTGCTTCTTTTGACGCTGGTGCAGTATACGCCTGTGACGAAGGCGGATGTTATGACGGCGGTAATACAGGTATTTCCGGCATCTGTAGATTCTATGATTACATCGATTGTAAATCAGGTATATAACCAGTCTACCGGAATCATCCCTGTCACGCTGGTTATCACTCTATGGTCGGCGGGAAAGGGCGTCTTATCCATAACAACAGGGTTGAATTGTATTTATGGATGTCCTGAGACGCGTAATTATTTTTTCCTGAGAATCAGGGCTACGTTATATACAATTATGTTTATTGTCGTGATACTTTTGCTTCTGGTGCTGTCGGTATTTGGCAATTCATTGAATTTATTTATTCTTGAGCATCTTCCGTTCATGTCGGGAACGGCCGATTGGCTGATTGAAGCGAGGACCGTTATCTCCCCGGCAGTATTGGTAGTGTTCTGTCTTTTGATTTACAAATTTCTTCCGAACCGGAGAGATAAACTTATTAAGCAGCTTCCGGGAGCAGCTTTTGCAGCGCTTGGGTGGATGGTCGTTTCATGGATCTTTTCCGTATATCTGGACATTTTTGAAGGGTTTTCGAGTATGTACGGGAGCCTTACTACAATTGTACTGATTATGCTGTGGATGTATTTTTGCATGTACAGTATTCTGCTTGGCGGAGAGATGAATGTGCTTTTGTACGATGAATTGTTTGAGACAAAAGACGCAGATAAAAAAGTATAGATATAAAAAGGATGGAGGGGAAAAATTGATAAAGATAGAGATACCGAATTATAAAACATTGGAACTTGAATATCTTGTCCTGGATTATAACGGAACAATTGCTTTAGATGGTGAAATACGGGATTCCGTGAGAGAGCGGCTGGTAAAGCTGTCCAAAGATTTGCAAATCCATGTGCTGACTGCGGATACCCACGGGACAGCAGAAAAGATGTGCGAGGGACTGCCGCTTAAGATTCAGACGTTTCCGACGGACGGGGCGCTGGACGAGAAGCTGTCAGTGGTTGAGAAGCTTGGTGCAGACCGGTGCGCAGCATTTGGAAACGGACGCAATGACAAGCTGATGTGCAGGGCGAGCGCTCTTGCCGTTGCTGTGATGGAGCAGGAGGGGATGTGCGGCAGGCTGCTCGGAGAGGCGGACGTGTGTACGAGAAGCATTGAGGATGCGCTGGACCTTCTGTTGTGCCCGAAAAGACTTGTGGCTACGCTCAGAGGATGATTTATAGATGTTGTAAATAAATACATTACATATATAGAAATAACTAATTAGACAGCCTTCCGTATCTATGTTAAGCTTGAGAATGTAAAGCATATGTAAAAAATATGTGAACAAAGGATGAATTTATGTATATGGGAGGTTTCTATGAAAAAGAAAGTATTGGCAGCAGTGCTTGCGCTTGCGATGGCATTGTCAATGGCTGCTGGCTGCAGCTCGAATCAGGGAAATGAAACTGAGGAAAAGACAGAGGAGAAAACGGAAGAGTCATCAGGTTCCAAAAGTCAGATACTCTTTAACGGTTCATCAACACTGGCGCCGGTTATTACCGCAATTGCCACAACATTCAATGAAACATACGGTACGTGGAATGAATACAATTCCGAGCTTCCGGAGGAAGATATTGCTATTTACGTGTCGGCAGGAGGTTCCGGACAGGGGACAAAGGCAGTCATTGACGGGACGACCAATTTCGGAATGGTAGCAAGAGAAGTGAAGGATGAGGAAAAAGAAGCTATTAAGGACGAGAAGGAATATAAGGTTGGAATTGACGCGCTTACGTTAGCGGTAAATCCGGAAAATCCTGTTACAAAAGTCATGGACGACTTGTCAACAGAGCAGATTATAGGATTGTTTTCCGGCGAATATGCTACATGGAAGGATTTGGAGAGTTCTCTGCCGGAGGAGGAAGTAGTTGTAATTACAAGAGATATCAACGGCGGAGCACATGAGGTTTTCCAGAAAAACATCATGGGAGATAAGGAAGTAAAAGCGGATGCGATTCAGGCGGCATCAATGGGAGAGCTTGTCCAGAACATTATAGACAATCCATATGCAATCGGATATGCGTCCTTCGGAGTAGCGAACCAGAATAAAGGCAAAGTCATACCTCTTAAAGTAAATGGAGTCGAGGCGACGGCAGAGAATATTCTGGATGGCTCATACATTATCCAGAGACCGCTTCTTTTAGTGGGAACAGGGGAACCGACAGCACAGCAGCAGGCCTTTTTGGATGTCATCCTTGGGGATGAGGGACAAAAGACTGTGGAAGAGATGGGATTTATTCCTGTAAAATAACAAATGATATTTGGGAGTGTGCAGGTTGCTGCACGCTCCTTTTGTGATGGAGAGCATATGAAGATAAAAGACTATATCGTAAAAGGGCTTATTGCTTTAGCGGCGGCCGGCATTGCAGCGCTTATGCTGCTTATGGCTCTGCATATATTAACGGAAAGCTTTCCTGCATTTGCGCAGGAGGGGCTGGACATGTTCCGGACGGATACACAGTGGCGCCCGGTGAGTGACAAACCGCAGTTCGGCCTGCTGCCGGCAATGGCGGGTACATTGTATATCTCCTTTGCCGCAGTACTGCTTGCCTTGCTGCTGGGCGTCGGATGTGCGTTTTTTTTGAATTTCTATGTACCGGACAAGCTGGCGAAGATCCTGCTTGCTTTTATTGATTTAGTGGCAGGTATACCGTCGGTGATTTTTGGGTTTATCGGATTGACTGTACTGGTAAAATGGCTGGCCGTTCATATGCATATGGCTGCAGGGCAGTGTGTATTGGCGGCATGTATCGTATTGGGAATTATGCTGCTGCCGTTTGTAGTGTCTACCTGCTGTGAGTCGATTCAAAACGCAAGGGAGCATTATGAGCTGGCAGGATATGCATTAGGCTTTTCAAAAGAAATGCTGATTGTAAAGGTTATATTTCCAGCGATTCGTCCGGGTATCGTTGCTGCCGCGATGATGGCGTTCGGACGGGGGCTTGGAGAAACGATGGCCGTTATGATGGTAGTAGGTAATTCGCCGATATATCCGGCGATGATGGGAAGAGGACAGACAATTGCGGCTCTGACTGCATTGGAGATGGGAAGCATCGAGTACGGCAGTACGCATTTGTCGGTGCTGTATGCCGCAAATGCGGTGCTTTTAGTTATATTGGTGTTAGTTATGATATGCGGCCGGATATTGAGGAGGATGGAAAAAGATGAGTAGGAGGATAAGAGATTTGGCAGTCAGGCTGCTCTGCCTGCTGATCGGCATAGCGTCAATAGGGGCGGCTTTGTTTTTGTTCGTGTTTGTATTTTGGAAGGGCAGGGACGTCATGAGCCTTTCCTTCCTGCTGGAAAAGCCGTCCGGAATGCCGATAGGTACCGACGGGGGAATATTTCCCGCATTGATGGGTTCTGTGTATCTGGGCGGTCTTTCGGCGCTGATTGGAGGCGTTATCGGAATCGGCGGCGCGGCATATCTCACTTTTTATTCGGGCGGGAAAGGAATTGCCGCAGTCGTGGATAAAGCTGTCACCGGTCTGTCAGGCATTCCGTCTATATTATTCGGGCTGGTCGGTTATACGCTTCTGATTTATCATTTTGGAATACCGAGGAGCCTTTTGTGTGCCGGCGTGACGGTTGCGGCAATGATCATTCCATTTGTTGCAATCCGCGCAAAAAAAATATTTTCAGAAAAAGGACTGGAATATATGTATAATTCCCAGAGTCTTGGCCTGTCTAAGGAATATGCGCTCCGGAGACTTATATTTCCGGCCTGCATGACCGAGCTTTTCGGGACGGCTGCATTGGGAATGGCATACGGGATGGGCGCCGTGGCGCCTATTTTGTATACGGGTGCAGTCATGCAGGCGGAGGTGCCAAAGAAGCTGACGGATCCGTTTATGTCGCTGCCATATCACTTGTACATGCTTGTAAATAATGGGTTTTCGCTGGAGTATGCATATGGGACGGCATTTGTATTAATGGTATTTTTGTTATGTATTCAGCTGTTGTGCAAATTTATATCGTATTTTAGGGAAGGGGCGCAGTGGACGTTCAAGAGGTAGGTGGTTTTATGGTAGAGTTTAGCGGATTAAGAGCGGGATTCGGAAAGAAAGAAATTTTGCATGGTATTGATTTGGCAGTAAAGAAAAAGAAAATTACGGCTATTATCGGACAGTCCGGGTGCGGAAAGACAACTTTGTTAAAAACAGTAAATCGGATATTGGAGGACGAGGGCGGCTATATACAGGGGAAAATAACGGTTGACGGACAGGATATTATGAAGATTTCCAAAGAGGAATTGAGAAAAAGAGTGGGGATAGTATTTCAGCAGCCGATAGCGTTTCCATACAGTATTGAAAAGAATCTGACCTATGTATTGAAGTATCATTACAATCTTAGTAAAGAGGAGCTAAAAAAAAGATGTGAGGAATGCTTAAGGGAGGCAAGGCTGTATGACGAGGTAAAGGAGCAGATGTCCATGTCTGCGGCAAAGCTGTCTGGAGGGCAGAAGCAAAGGCTTGCTATTGCCAGAAGCCTTTGCGTAAACCCGGAGCTAATGCTGCTCGACGAGCCTTGTTCCGCCCTGGATATGAAAAATACAATGGCGATTGAGGAAATGCTGCTGGAGCTGAAGGAACAGTACACCATTGTGATTGTGACGCATAATCTGGCCCAGGCGCAGAGAACTGCGGACGACATTGTCTTTATGAATCAAGGGAAGGTGTTGGAAATTACGGAAAAGAACCAGTTTTTTTCCGAACCTTCTTCGGAGCTTGCCAAGGAGCAGGTGCAGTATATGTAGCGGAAGCTTCTGACAGGCAAAGGCGTATTTGCTCTTGACAATGTGTGATGGTATGTTACAATATTGAAGTGTGAATAGATAAAAGCGATGACCGTGTAAAGTAGAGAGTCATTTTCCATCAGAGAGGAGGAATCTCCGGCTGAAAGTCCCTCCGGGTTCAGATGACGATCGAATTTCCCACGCAAGCTGCATTTCTGAAGTATTTTCAGATTATCAGTAGGAAATGCCGTATCTGCACGTTACGCAGCGATGAGTGTCTGCATTTTATGGAAGATGCAGGAATCAGGGTGGTATCGCGGGTAATGCCTCGTCCCTATTATATGATAGGGATGGGGATTTTTTTATGCATTAGCAAGAAGGAAAGGAAGCAGTAAGTGATGAAAGAAAGATTACAGAACATCAAAGATGAGGCGTTAAAGGCAATAGAGAGCGCCGACATGCCGGAAAAGCTTAACGACGTGCGCGTAAAGTTCCTTGGGAAAAAGGGAGAATTGACCGCAGTGCTTAAAGGAATGAAGGACGTAGCCGCCGAAGACAGGCCGAAGGTGGGCCAGATGGTGAATGAGACAAGAGCGGCGATAGAGACGCTTCTTGAGGAGAGTAAGCAGAGGATGGAGCGCGCAATCCGTGTAGAGAGATTAAAGCAGGAAGTGATTGACGTCACGCTGCCGTCTAAAAAGAATATGGCAGGGCACCGCCATCCGAATACGATAGCTCTGGAGGAAGTAGAGAGAATCTTTGTGGGTATGGGATACGAGGTGGTAGAGGGGCCTGAGGTAGAGTACGACCTTTACAATTTTGAAAAACTGAATATTCCGGCGGATCATCCGGCAAAGGACGAGCAGGATACTTTCTATATTAATAAAGATATCGTACTGCGTACTCAGACGTCTCCGGTACAGGCGCGCGTGATGGAGCAGGGAAAACTCCCGATCCGGATGATTGCGCCGGGAAGGGTGTTCCGATCTGACGAAGTGGATGCGACACATTCTCCGTCCTTCCATCAGATTGAGGGACTTGTCATTGACAAGAATGTTTCATTTGCAGACCTTAAAGGTACGCTTGAGGTATTCGCAAAGGAGTTGTTCGGGCCGGAAACAAAGACAAAATTCCGCCCGCACCATTTTCCGTTTACAGAGCCGAGTGCAGAGGTAGACGTGTCCTGCTTCAAATGCGGAGGAAAAGGCTGCCGTTTCTGCAAGGGCTCCGGCTGGATAGAGATATTAGGCTGCGGCATGGTGCATCCTCACGTGCTGGAAATGTGCGGAATCAACCCCGATGAATATACAGGCTTTGCATTCGGAGTAGGATTAGAGCGAATCGCGCTATTAAAATACGAAATAGACGACATGCGCCTCCTCTACGAAAACGACATAAGATTCCTGAAACAATTTTAACGCAGGCAATGAGCGGAGCCTAATGGTAGTATTTTTTATAGAAGGAGAGGAAAAATGAACACATCATTATCATGGATAAAAGCATACGTTCCGGAGCTGGACGTAACAGCGCAGGAATATGCAGATGCGATGACCTTGTCAGGAACAAAGGTGGAAGGATATAAAAAATTAGACGCTGATTTGGATAAGATTGTCATAGGACAAATCAGTAAGATTGAAAAGCACCCGGATGCGGATAAGCTGATTGTCTGCCAGGTGGATGTCGGGAAAGAGACCGTACAGATTGTTACTGGCGCTCCAAATGTGAAAGAAGGAGATAAAGTGCCGGTGGTTCTGGACGGCGGACGCGTTGCAGGAGGCCATGAGCCGGGAAGCCGCGTTGAGGGAGGCGTAAAGATAAAAAAAGGAAAGCTCCGGGGAGTGGAGAGCCAGGGCATGATGTGCTCCATAGAGGAGCTTGGCTCTAACAGGGACATGTATCCTGAATCACCAGAGTACGGAATTTATATTTTTGAGGAGGATGCAAAGGTCGGTGCGAGTGCGGTTGAAACTCTTGGGCTTGATGACGTAGTTTTTGAATATGAAGTGACGTCCAACAGGGTGGACTGTTTCAGTGTCATCGGGATCGCAAGAGAGGCGGCGGCGACTTTCCGAAAGGAGTTTCACCCTCCGGTCGTGTGCGACACGGGAAATGACGAGGATGTTAATGATTATATTAAAGTCACGGTGAAAGATACGGAATTATGCCCCAGATACTGCGCCAGAGTTGTAAAAAATATAAAAATAGGACCGTCTCCCAAGTGGATGCAGCGGAGGCTTGCTTCTGTAGGAATCCGCCCCATTAATAATCTGGTTGACATTACCAATTATGTGATGGAGGAATATGGACAGCCGATGCATGCCTATGATCTTGACACGATTGCCGGACATGAGATTATCGTGCGCAGGGCGGAGAAAGATGAAAAATTTGTGACGCTGGACGGACAGGAGCGCCAGATGGACGACTCTGTACTGATGATCTGCGACGGTGAAAAATCCGTAGGTATTGCAGGCATTATGGGCGGCGAAAATTCTATGATTACCGATGATGTGCATACGATGCTTTTTGAGGCGGCGTGCTTTGACGGCACGAATATCCGAAAGTCCAGTAAAAAGGTAGGCCTCAGGACGGATGCATCCGGAAAGTTTGAAAAGGGGCTTGACCCTAATAATGCAGAAGCCGCGATTAACCGGGCGTGTCAATTGGTAGAGGAGATGGGCGCCGGAGAAGTGGTCGGCGGAATCGTAGATGTATATGGCAAAAAGAAGGAGCCGGTAAGGGTGCCTTTTGATGCAGACGAGATTAACGCTCTTCTTGGGACGGACATTTCAAAGGAAGAGATGCTGTCTTATTTCAAGATGATAGACCTTGCATATGATGAAGAGACCGGTGAAGTGATAGCGCCTGCTTTCCGGCATGATTTGTTCCGGCTGGCGGATCTGGCAGAGGAGGTTGCAAGATTTTTCGGGTATGACAACATTCCGACTACACTGCCAAAGGGAGAGGCTACTGCAGGAAAGCTTTCCTTTAAACTGAGAGTTGAGGAGATTGCCCGTGATGTGGCGGAGTTTTGTGGATTCAGTCAGGGAATGACGTATTCTTTTGAAAGCCCGAAGGTGTTCGACAAGCTGATGCTTCCGGCGGATTCAGCGCTCAGAAATGCTATTGAGATTAAGAATCCTCTGGGGGAGGATTACAGCATTATGCGCACCATATCGTTAAATGGAATGCTGACGTCCCTTGCGACGAACTACAACCGCAGAAATAAAAATGTAAGGCTCTATGAGCTTGGAAATATTTACCTTCCGAAGTCTCTGCCTCTTACCGAGCTTCCAGAGGAAAGAATGCAGCTTACGCTTGGAATGTACGGAGAAGGCGACTTCTTCAGCATGAAGGGTGTTGTAGAGGAGTTCTTTGAAAAGGCCGGCCTTCATAAAAAAGAAACCTATGACCCGAACGCAGGCAAGCCGTTTCTTCATCCGGGCCGTCAGGCTGATATTATTTATGACGGGAAGATCGTGGGATATCTCGGCGAAGTACATCCGGACGTGGCGGATTCCTACGGAATCGGCGAGAGGGCCTATGTTGCGGTTATCGATATGCCAGAAATCGTGGAACGCGCCACTTTTGACAGAAAGTATGCCGGAATTGCAAAATTCCCGTCAGTGAACCGGGATATCAGCATGGTGATGCCGAAAGAAATCCTGGCAGGGCAGATAGAAGAGGTTATTGAGAAAAAAGGAGGAGCGTACCTAGAGAGCTACTCTCTGTTTGATATTTATGAAGGCTCACAGATTAAAGAGGGTTATAAGTCTGTTGCATATTCAATCGTTTTCAGAGCGAAGGATAAGACTTTGTCAGACACAGAAGCAGCAGAGGCGATGGAGCGTATCTTAAAGACGTTGGAAGCAATGGGAATTGAACTTCGTAAATAGGGAAAGAGGTTTTACACATGAATAAAAAACAAACGATTGGTCTTATTATAGCTGCGGGATTATTTATACTTATCGGTGTAAGTAGTGTGCTTACGAATACATTTTCACAGAAAGCGCTGGATGCAAGTGTAAAGGATGCGCTGCTATTGACGGGCGGAACAGAGTTTCATGCGCCGAAAAACGATTATATAGCAGTAGTTAATGTGGTAGGGACAATACAGGAACAGATGGAGACGGGGATTTTTGATGTAGAGCAGAGTTACCAGCACGTTACGACATTGGATTATATCGACAGACTGATAGGCGACAAGAATAATAAGGGGATGCTTTTGTATGTCGATTCTCCCGGCGGGGCGGTCTATGAGTCGGAGGAATTGTACAGCAAGCTTCAGGAATACAAGGAAAAAACCGGGCGGCCGATTTGGGATTATATGGCCCATTATGCGGCATCCGGGGGATATATGGTGTCTATGCCGGCGGATAAGATCTATGCAAACCCGAATACGACGACAGGTTCTATCGGAGTTATTATGTCAGGATTTGATATGACAGGGCTTTATGAGAAACTGGGAATGCGTTATATCAGCATCACAAGCGGAAAAAATAAGGACAGCAGCAAGATGACAGACGAACAGATAGAAATCTACCAGTCTCAGGTGAATGAGTGCTATGAGGATTTTGTAGAGAAAGTATCCGTCGGAAGAAACATGACTGTAGAGGAAGTTAAGGCGCTGGCAGATGGACGTACCTATACTGCAAAGCAGGCAAAAGAGAACGGATTGATAGATGAAATCAGTTTGTATGAGGAAATGAAGGCGGATATGAGTCAGGAATTGGGAATTTATGAATTTTATCAGCCGAAGACGAAAGATAAGATTTTATCCGAGCTGTTTTCAAAGGCGTCCGACCTGGTTCCGAAGTCGGAAGCGCAGATACTAAAGGAAACCGCAGAAGAAAAGGAAAGCGGGGTGCTGATGTATTATGCAGAGCAGTTACAGTAGCAGTCCAAAGGAAAATAATAAAAGCGAATCCCAAAATACAGAATCCTGCGGGATTCAGGAGTATGGGTACGCAGGTTTCTGGGTGCGTCTTGCGGCGTACGTATTAGACAGCGTTGTCGTATTTTTTGCGCTTTTGGCTGTGCGTCTTGCAGTGTCAGGCGTTATGGCGGCGGCGAAGGATACCGTGCTTGCAGGAAACCTGTTATTTCAGTATAATCTGAAAGATATTGTGCTATATGTGTCAGAAGCGCTTTATTTTATTCTCTGTACTTACTATACAGGGACTACTCTTGGGAAAAAGGCGATGAATCTTCGGGTCGTCCGGGCCGACGGGGGAGAGAAATTGGGACTTTTCACGGTCGTATACCGCGAGACTGTAGGAAGGTTTCTTTGCAGCGTGATTATGGGAGCCGGATATCTCATGGCGGGTATAGATAAAGAAAAGAGGGGGCTCCATGATATCCTCTGCGATACAAGGGTTATCTATGCCAAAAAGGTTAAAGTGTTTAAGATGGAGACGGCGTTTACTCCGATTGCGGAGCCTATGGGAAGAGTGCCCGTGCAAGAGGAAGCTTCGCAGACGTATTCGATGCGGGCAGTCGATGAAGCTTCGCAGACATATTCGGTGAATGCGGCCGGGGAAACTTTGCAGCAGCCGGAGAATGGCGCCTCTCATATGCCGTGGGACGCTCCGTATACAAAGAAAGATAATGATTTTCAGAAGGCCGAAGTTTTGACTTCGAAGGAGGAAGCATGCGCATCCATAGAGCAGGAAGAGCAGCAGGATGCGGATGTTTTGGAGAATGTTTCGGATACAATTTTTGAAGGGGAGAACGCATCCTCCGATAATCAGGAGTAAAAGAAAGGAATTCATAATCTATGAAACGACAGGATTTTTATTATGAATTGCCGGAAGAATTGATTGCGCAGGATCCTTTAGAGGATCGTTCCAGCTCCAGGCTTCTTGTTCTTGACAAGAAGTCTGGGGCTGTTTCTCACCATATATTCCGGGAAATCACGGAGTATCTTCATAGGGGAGACTGTCTTGTCATCAATGATACGAAGGTCATTCCGGCACGGCTGATTGGTTCTAAGATCGGAACCGATGCGAAAATAGAGGTATTATTGCTAAAAAGAAAAGAAAATAATATATGGGAGACTCTTGTAAAGCCCGGAAAGAAGGCGAAGGCCGGTACGAAAATCAGTTTCGGGGACGGCCTGCTTATAGGGGAAGTGACAGATATCGTGGAGGAGGGAAACCGGCTGATACAGTTTTCTTTTGAGGGGATTTTCGAAGAAATCTTAGACAGGCTTGGCCAGATGCCTCTTCCGCCTTATATAACCCACCAGCTTCAGGACAAAAACCGATACCAGACGGTATATGCCAGACATACAGGCTCGGCAGCGGCGCCGACGGCGGGACTGCATTTTACGCCGGAGCTTTTAAGAGAGATTCAAAAAAAAGGCATCGAGGTTGCAGAGGTTACGCTTCACGTTGGGCTAGGCACTTTCCGGCCGGTAAAAGCGGAGGAAATTACGGATCATCATATGCATTCGGAATATTATCAGATTGGGGAGGATGCGGCAGCAAAGATTAACCGGGCAAAAAGAGCAGGAGGCCGCATTGTATGCGTGGGAACGACAAGCTGCCGTACGGTTGAGTCGGCAGCGGGTACAGACGGGTATCTGGAAGCGAAAAGCGGCTGGACAGATATTTTTATCTATCCAGGTTATCAATTTAAGGTGCTTGACGCATTGATTACCAATTTTCATCTGCCGGAATCAACATTGATAATGTTAGTGAGCGCACTGGCGGGAAGGGAGCATGTGCTGGCGGCGTATGAGAAAGCGGTGGAGGAGCGGTACAGATTTTTCTCATTCGGAGATGCAATGCTGGTAGTATGAGTAAAAAATAATGTTAAAGAAGAAGGATAGAAAAGATGCAGTTGACGGTTAATGAGGCACGCACCTTTGGAGGCTTGAAGGAATGTAAATTGCTGGCAGGGGAAAAGGGATTGAACCGGGTGATACGTTGTGTCGATTCAATGGAAATACCGGATATCAGACAATGGCTTCAGCAGGGAGAATTTCTGGTGACGACAGGGTATGCTTTGAAAGATAACAGCGAGGCATTAGTTCAGGCTGTAGAAGCGCTGGCGGATAAAAATGGAAGCGGGCTTGCTTTGAAAACACGATTTATCGGAGAAATTTCCGGGAGTGTATTGGAGCGGGCGGAAGAACTGGGGATTCCTATTTTTGAAATGCCGGCGGAGATGCCGACAATCAGCCTTACGGAGCCATTGGTGAGACGGGTGATAACAGGAGAATTACAAAGTTCATCAAAAGAACTGGCCGGTGAGCAATTGTGGCATCA
>CAJTUQ010000022.1:0-28860 GCA_910579335.1 uncultured Dorea sp.
CTTCGGTAGCCGCTGAAACTTCCATTTCGCCCATTTGTTCAAATCCATGAATGTTTTCCTGAAGAACGCATCCCAAGATTTCATTAATAAAATCCATCTTCATTAGAAACAGCATAACACCGCTGACGTCGCCGGTCATCTGTACCAGCACCCCGGAAACGATATCTTCCGGATGGCCTAATAAGTCTACTGCTTCATTAAATCCAAGTATTTCGACATTCGGAACTGTCATCTCAACTCCAATTTTCAAGAGGCTTGACAACGCTGTGGCCGCATTTCCTGTTCCGATACTGCCGATTTCCCGCATCATATCTTTTGCGGTATCGTCCATGTCTTCATAACGTGTTATTTTCATACTGCACCACCTCTCCTATCGTTTTTTACTATGAGCGCAGACCATTAACAGTCTGTTCTATTTCATCGGAGGTCTGCACCATCTTCAGCGCATAGGTATATGCTCTGGATGCAATAACCGTATCCGACATCTCCTGCGCCATGTCCGTGTTGGACAGCTCCAGATATCCCTCCAGCACATTTGCATTATCCACGCGTATCGGATTCCCGTTTTTCGGAACCGGGCTGAACTCCGTTGAACCAACGGACTCCATGCCGTTCATATTTGCAAATGCAAATACCCCCGGCCTTCCTGTCAGTTCCCCGTTCACATAGCGTATCGGATTCCCGCTCCCGTCAAGGACATATTTTTTTGCATCACTAAGCAGATAAAAATATCCGTCATTGTGCAGCGAAAGCGAAAAATTGCCCGCACGGGTATATGTAATCTCATTTGTCACTTGATTCCGCAGCATAAAGAACCCTTCCTGGTCCAGAATCGCAAAGTTAAAGCCTCCTTCTGCCGCTGCCGTAACGCCGTTTGAGGAATAGTCCGTATTCGTATGCTGCATACGCACGCCCGTACCTGTCGTAACACGGTCCTGACTGTGCATATTATAATACATTAAGTCCATGAATACAGAGCTCTTTGACCGAAAGCCTACTGTATTCACGTTTGCAACATTGTTTGAAATCACGTTTAGCTTGTCCTGCTCTGTTATCATGCCTCTGGCACCTGAATAAAAAGAAGCATTCATCTTTTAAATCACCTCCGCATCATTTCCCTAAGTCGGCCCAATCTGCACGATCTTCCCTGCCAGCTGGTCGTACATTTTAAGCACCTGCGCCGCACTCTGCAGCGCACGCTCCGTTGCCATCATCTGTGTATATTCTTTAATAATATCCACATTGGAATCTTCTATAAATTTCTGTCTCATAGACGTATCCACATTCCGCGGCGTTCCTGTCGCGACAAACATATCGCCTGTCGACTTTTCAAGCTCCGTATCGTAATCCTGAAAATCAACGACCCTGATCCTCCCGAAATACTGCCCTGTCTGCTCCGAGGTAAGATTTCCCAGGGAATCACAGGCAATCTTGTCTGTCCCAAGATAAATCGGGCCGTTGGTTCCGAGCACGCGCCCTACGCCGTCAAGATAAAGATAACCCTGATCATCAAGAACAAACGAGCCATTCCTTGTATAGGTGATACCGTTCCCTGACTGGACGGCAAAGAAGCCGCTTCCCTCAAGGGCAAAATCCAGCGGGCTGGAAGTAGGCGTAAGCCCTCCCTGCTCATAGCTCGTTACATTGCCGTCACCGGTCACGATGCAATTCATCCGCCCGATGGGGGTCGGATTGCTCTTATCTGTATTTCCGATTCGGTATATCATTTCGTCTTGAAATGTCGTCTGTGTAAAAGTGTCCTGTCTGAAACCCGGCGTAGAAATATTGGCCATATTATTGCCGATGACGTTCAAATTTCTCGTCTGCGTCAAAACACCGGATGCCAGATTATAGAATCCCTTAAACATGAGACCCCTCCTTTCTGTCTGCCCCTATATCCATCTCCTGCTGAAGATATTCTTTCAGTCTCCGGATTGCGTTTGCATGGATCTGTGAAATCCTTGGTTCACTTACCTCCATAACTGCCGCAATCTCTTTCATATTTAACTCCTCTACATAATAGAGAGAGATTACAAGCTTTTCTTTTTCCTTCAGGGAATTGATTCCTTCCTTGAGTACCTCGCGGAACTCATTCTCCAGATATTTTTCTTCCGGCTGCTTGGCAAAATCCAGGGAGAGCAGCGAAGAAACCTTCTGTTTTTCCTGTGTCTCCTCCATCACCATATCAAGCGATAAAACAGACGATAAGTTCATCTTTCCCATGATTTCCTGGAGCTTATCAAGCTTCATCCCCAATTCTTTTGCTATTTCTTCCATCGACGGCATCGTTCCGTTCTTTGCATACATCTCTGAAGCCTTATCCTGTATCTCCTTGAAACTTTTCCGCACCGTCCGGGGTACCCAGTCCTGCTTTCTCGCAATGTCGATAATCATGCCATGTATCCTTCTTGACACATATGT
This sequence comes from uncultured Dorea sp., assembly GCA_910579335.1. GTDB lineage: Bacteria > Bacillota > Clostridia > Lachnospirales > Lachnospiraceae > MD308. Next base: position 2,422 of record CAJTUQ010000022.1, read on the forward strand.
CTCAAATTTTGCATTTTTACCGGCATCATATTTGTCAAGCGCCTTCATCAGCACTATGACCCCTTCATTGATGATGTCCTCTACCTGCGTGAATCCCAGGTAGACGTCCCTCATCTGCACCGCAATACTTTTTACAATATATAAATACCGGAGGGTAAGCTCTTTTTTTATCTCGGCGCTGCCCGTCGCCTGATATAACGCAAGAAGCTCTTCATTTGTCCTGCTGTCTTCCATCCGCTTACCTCCCCTCCTTCTATCTTTCTTATTACTTTGTTATATTCCCGATGGCTTGTATTTGTACGTTATTCGATATTTCATGAAATGACAGAACGTAAATCGACGGATAAAACTGCTCCAGCATCCGGTATACATACACGCGGATTACCTGGCTCGTCAATATAATCGGCTCCTGCGACAAATCGTGGAACTTTTTGACTGCATTGCCAATCTGCATCACCACGTTCTGCATCACATCCGGCGGCAGTGCCATATAGTAGCCCTGGTCGCCCTTCGTCAGGCTTGATACCATCATTTTTTCAAGCTCTGCGTCCAGCGTGAGCACCCTCATCTGCCCGTCTCTGCAGAATTTGCTTGTTATTGTCCTCTTAAGGGCGGTCCTGATGTTTTCGATAATCGTCGTCATATCCGTTCCCGACGTTGCCGCGTCGGAAATCGTCTCCATAATCGTCTCCATATCCTTAATCGGGATACCCTCTTTCAGCAGGCTCACTAAAATTTTCTGGAGCGAGCCGTAAGGCACGATTCCGGGAACCACTTCTTCTACGAGGCTTCCCGCCCTCTCCTTTAAGCTTTCCGCCAGCTTCACAACCTCTTCCCTGTTGAGAAGCTCATGCGCATGCCTTCGGATCGTCTCTGACAGGTGCGTAACCATGACAGACAGCGGATCAATAACTGTATATCCATATATTTCCGCCATTTCTTTGTTTTCCGGAAGAATCCATTTACTTGGAATGCCATATGCCGGTTCAATCGTCTCAATTCCGTCAATCTCCCCAACCGGCTCATCCGGCTCAAGCGCAAGATAATGGTCAACAAGAATCTCTCCCCGCTCCACTTCCTCGCCTTTAATTTTAATTACATATTGGTTCGTCGTTAAGCTTGAACTGTCGCGCAGACGCACGGAAGGCACGACAAATCCCATTTCCTGCGCATACTGCCTGCGGAAGATAACAATACGGTTAATCATCTTTCCGCCGCTTCCCTCATCCACAAGCGGAATCAAGCTGTAGCCAAACTCCATCTCTATCGGCTCTACGCCAATCAATGCATAGACATTGTTAATATCTCTGTAATACTCTTCTTCACTCGGCTCTTCAGCCTCCGCATCCGGCGCCTGCATCAGGCCAAGTTCCTGTGCGGCGGCAGCCTCGGCAACCTCTTTCATCTTATTCTGCAGACGGTATCCCGTAATCAAAAGCGCCGCTGAGAGTACGCCCAGCTGGAGTTTCGGCATACCTGGTATCAGGATAAGCACTGCCAGAACACCGCCGGTAAACATAATTGCCCTCGGCTGTGATTTAAACTGTCCGGATACGTCCTCGTTCAGGCTTCCCTCTGATACAGACCTTGTTACAATCATACCTGTCGCAGTGGAAATGAGAAGTGCCGGTATCTGGGATACGAGTCCGTCGCCGACCGTCGCAATCGAGTATACGGAAAGCGCATCCTCAAGCGTCATGCCCGCCTGCACGATTCCAATAATAAAACCGCCAATCAGATTGACAAAGGTGATAATAATCGACATAATCGAATCACCTTTTACAATCTTCGTAGCACCGTCCATTGCACCGTAAAAATCTGATTCCCTCTGGATTTTAGAACGTCTTGCTTTTGCCTCCTCCTCAGTAATCAGCCCGGCGCTCAAGTCCGCGTCAATCGCCATCTGTTTACCCGGCATGGCATCCAATGTAAATCTGGCAGCAACCTCTGCGACACGTTCCGCACCTTTCGTAATAACTATAAACTGAACTAATACGATGATGAAAAAGATTACGAAACCGACAACGACATTTCCGCGTAGCACGAACGTACCGAATGCCTGAATGACCTGTCCGGACTGCCCCTGATTTGTCAGGATGTTCCTTGTAGAGGATACGTTAAGCCCAAGCCTGAACAGCGTCGTAACAAGCAAAAGAGAAGGAAACGTGGATAATTCCAGCGGTTCCTTGATGTTCATGCTTATAATCAGGACAACCATAGAAATCGCAATATTTATAATAATTAATATGTCCATCAGAAACGGACTTAAAGGAATAATCAAAAGCAGGACAATAACCAGTACAAACACTGTCACTGCATTACTCAGTATTTTCTTCATGCTTTACTCCATCTTATTGTTCATCTTATAAACATAAACCAGAACCTCTGCTACCGCTCCGTAATACTCCTGCGGTATTTCCTGCGCTAAATTTGTAGAAGCATAAATTCCTCTGGCTAATGGCGGATTTTCAATTACGGCAACGCCGTTCTCTTCGGCGACCCTGACGATTCGAAGCGCCAGCTCATCCTGGCCTTTTGCAAGAACGATTGGTGCCCCGTAACGGTCCGCATCATACTTTAGTGCAACCGCAAAATGCGTAGGGTTACGGATAACTACGTCCGCCTTTGGCACGGACTGCATCATACGCTCCCTTGCCCTCTGGTTCTGAATGCTGCGGATACGGCTTTTTATTTCCGGATTTCCTTCCGTCTGCTTAAACTCTTCTTTTACTTCCTGCTTGCTCATCTTGAGCTTGCGCTCATACTCCCACCACTGATACATAAAATCCAGTGCCGCAATTACAAGAAAAGCCATGCATATACGGGTTACCAGCGTCATCACCATCTCCAGCATAAACACGCCGGACATCGTGATATCCATATCCATCGTCCTTACTACCTGGACCATGTCGTCTATTACTATATTATAAATTACAGCAATTAATATAATAATCTTCAGAAGGCTTTTAATTAATTCTACCACATTCTGAAGAGAAAATAACTTTTTTATACCTGCAATCGGATTCAGCCGGCTTAACTTAGGCCTGACACTTTTGCTTGAAACAAGGAAACGTGTCTGTACGCCGGTCGCAACTACGGAAAGCACTACCGAAATCAACAGGAGCGGTAAGATCGTCTGCACGACTGCCATAACGACCATCCTTGCCACTGCATTAATCTCTCCCTGACTCGTACTTGTCACCGTACCTGCGTATCCGATAAATTTTATCATAAATGCGCGGACCGTCTCATAAATCTTCGGGAACAGCTGCTTCAAAATATAAAAAGAGCCAAACAGCGAAACAACTGTAACTACGTCCTTACTTTGGAATACGTTACCTTCTTTACGTTGGTCTCTCCGCTTTTTGGGCGTGGCTTTTTCGGTTTTTGAACCGGAATCTCCAGCCATTTTCTCTCACATCCTTTATCCTGCTGCGGTTCTTAACGCTTCCTCCAGAGTATTCATCATCATTGTAATTATATTTCCTATATAACTGCCAATCGGTGAGACAAGAAGCACCAGAAGTGCAAATCCCACTACAAGCCTGAGCTGAATACTTAATACGAACAAGTTTATCTGCGGAGTGATTTTCGTCAGGATTCCAACGCCAATCTGCATAATGAACTCAAACGCAATAAGAGGAAATGCAAGCCTGATGGCAAGCACGACACATTGGGCAAATATATCCAGCACCATCCACGCCGCCCCCTGTGAAAGAAAAGCCGCCCCGTAGGGAACCACATCTCCGGACGTAACTAATATCTTTATAAGGGCAAGATGCCCGTCTACCGCAAAAAATAAAAGCAAATAAAAAATTTGGAGAATATTTCCTGACAGTGCTATCTGTGCACCTGTCTGGGGGTCATAGACCATCGCCATAGAAATTCCAATCTGAAAGTCTATTACTGTCCCGGCAAATGTCATCACCATGTCAAAAAGTGTCATTATAAAACCTAAAAGGCCTCCGATTACAAGTTCCTTCACCAGCACGATGCCAAATATCAGGGAAGTCTCTGCATCTACGTCCGCTGTTACCCCCTGCGCCTGCGCCGTTGAGAAAACCATAACGGTAAGCCCCAGTACAAGCCCTGTCTTTGCTACAGAAGGAATATTTTTTCTTCCCAAAACCGGATTCAAAAAAATAAAACCGGACATTCTCATCAGAATCAGGAAAAAAAGCATTATTTTCCCTCCTATCTGGCAATCATATCAAATATCTGCTTTGTAAAATCCTGCAGGGCACGCAGCATATTACTTCCGTTTATAACCAATATTACGCCAATCACTACCAGCTTCGGAAGAAATGTAAGCGTCTGCTCATGAATCTGCGTCGCTGCCTGAATAATAGATATGATGATACCGACTACCATACTGATAATCAAAACCGGCCCCGCAAGCTGTGCCGCAAGGACAAACAATTGATACATTACATCCGTAATCTCTGACGTAGTCATAGCATCCTCCCCCCGCTAGTTAAAGCTCTTCACAATCGATGAGAACAGCAGTTCCCATCCGTCAACCGACACAAATAAAAGCACTTTAAACGGCAGTGCAATCGTCGCCGGCGGAAGCATGATCATACCCATTGACATCAAAGTACTCGACACTATGATATCAAGCAGGAGAAACGGAATATATAAGAGAAGCCCTACTGTAAATCCCCGCTTTAACTCACTTGTCATAAACGCCGGAATAATCACTGTCAGGGACAAGTCCTGAGGTTCTCCCTCCAGCTCCTGCCCCGACATATCTATAAACAGATTCAGTGTGCTCTTTTCCGTATTTTTCAGCATAAATTCCTTAAGAGGCTCTTGTGCCTGCTTAAAAACTTCTGTTTGTGAAATCTCACCATTTTTATATGGGGTGTATACTTCTGTGTTTACCTGCTTTATAATCGGATCCATAATAAACAGCGTCAAAAACAAAGCCATCCCCACCAGCACCATATTCGGCGGTGTCTGCTGGATTCCTATTGCATTTCTGGTAAAAGAAAGAATAATGATAATTCTGACAAAAGACGTCATCATAATAAGAAGCGATGGCAGAATCATCAGAACCGTCAACATTACGAGAATCTGCAGAGTAGGAACCTCCGCACCGTTAATGCTTACTAAATTATTATTTGTCAAATCATCCATACAATTACTTCTTTCTGTCTTTCAGCCGCTCAATTACATCCTTAAATGCTGCCCCCGCATAGTTTGCATTCTCCGGAGCAGAAAGCTCTGTCAGCTCATCATCCCTTAGCTCTGTCAGCAGGTTCACATTCTGCCCGGTTATTCCAAGCAGAAATACTCTCCCTGATATATTCACAAGAGCTACCGAAGACTCCTGCCCCAAAAGTGTCTGATCCATAACCCTGATATAACGGGAACTTCCTCCCGCATACCTTCCGACACTCATCTTAGTTCCTACATACTTTGTAAATATGTAAGTGAGAAACAAGATGGCAACTACAATCAGCAGCGTAGTGACTGCTGTTATTATACTCTGCAGCATAAAGCCTTCTCCCCTTCTATGTTAATTTTCTTCTAAACAACAATCTCTGAAATCCTGATTCCAAAGTTATCATCTACTACTACTACATCGCCTTTGGCAATGCATTGTCCGTTTACAAACAAATCTACCTGCTCACCGGCAAGTTTATCCAATACAACCAGCGAGCCCTTATTCAATTCCAGGATATCCTTTACCATCTTCGTGGTTCTTCCAATCTCAACAGAGATTTCCATCGGGACGTCCATCATCATATCCAGATTTTCATCCAAAATCCCGTCTGCACTCTCTCCCGCACTCAAATTAGGCTGCGGCGCAGTATGCACTTTAAGCTTTTTCGATGCGGCCGCCGTCTCCCTGAGCTGCTGAATCTGCTGCTGCTGCTGCTCTAAGGACTGGCGCATCATATCCATCATCTGCATCATATTATTCATAAGCGCCGGGTCAGCCTGCGGCTGTACATATACCGGTGCCTGCGGTATTGGCTGTGGTGCCGCCTGCGGTGCTGGCTGCGGCTGCGGCGCTGGCTGCGGCATTACCTGCGGCTGCGGCGCTGCTGGACCGTCTCCGGACATTCCGCTGAGCATCTGTTCGATTGCCTCCTGTGACATCACGCCGCCGTCGCCTCCTGATGACGGAGCCGGCGCCGGTGCGGGCGCTGCAGAAGCAGTATCGCCTGCCCCTCCATGAAGCATTTTCTCAATCTCCTCCTGCGACATCATCTTATTCTCATCCCCGCCTGCACTTGGGGCAGCCTGCGGCTGCGACGCCGGCGCAGATGCGCTCTCTTCCTCTCCGAGTCCGTCCGGGAAGAAGCCTGATACAAGCTCCTTTGCAAGGCTGATTGGCATCAGATTCAAAAACTCACTTTCCATCTTATCCGCAATCATCAGGTTAAACCTGATAACTACCATCTCGTCATTTTCCGCAAAATATTTTTGCTTGAACTGCTCCGGGCTCTCCACCTCAAACGAAACAGGCGTAGAAATATCAACCCTTCTGGCAAGGAGCTCAGACAAGGCTGTCGCTGACGCTCCCATCATCTGATTCATAACCTCGCAGATGGCGCTGATATTCATCTCATCCAGTTCAAACTGATCATCGGGAATTTCCATTCCCATAAGAAGCTCAACGATTACCTTTACATCAATACGCTTCAACAGCATAATGTTGTTTCCGTCAAGACCTTCCACATAACCAATCTGTACTCCGACCGCCGGCTCAATACTTGCAAATTCAAATTCATCCTTACGTTTTACCTTAACTACCGGGGTCGTAATGTCAACTCTAGTATCCAGCATGGTCGAAACAGCGGTTGCGGAGGCCCCAAGACTGATATTAAGGATTTCACCGACGGCGTCAATTTCCATATTACTTAAATTGTAAGTATCCATATTTCTTATCCCTCTTTCCGGCATCATCCGGTCCCTTCACGCTGTTACTGACCAATCTCAAGGGCCTTTTGAGCCATAAGCTTAATTGCATTAAACGCAGTAATATTCGCATTATAAGAATGGGTTGCCGCCATACTGTCAGTAGTTTCCTTAATCAAATCCACATTGGGCATTGCTACATAACCATTTGCATCTGCATCCGGATGTTCCGGATTATATACCATTTTCAAATCTGTCTGGTCTTCGGCAATCTCTGTTACAATCACTCCGCCGTTACGTTCCCCTGAACGCCCTGCATTCCTTGTACGGCGCAGCACAGAACTAAAAGATTCTTCCTCGGCCTGGAACCTTACCACCTTTCTGCGGTAAGTCCCGCCTTCTTCTGTTCTTGTCGTTTCAATATTCGCAATATTCTGCGCCGCGACATCCAGCCGCAGACGTTGTGCGGTCATTCCTGACGCACTGATATCTAATGAACTTAAAAAAGCCATAGACGATTCCTCCTATTTTTCCAAGAGGCCGGTTACTGTCTTAAGAATACGCTCCGGCTTGAACGGCTTCACGATAAAATCCTTAGCGCCTGACTTGATTGCTTCAATAACCATGCTTTCCTGTCCCATAGCAGAACACATTACTACCTGTGAATTGCTATCCATTTCTTTAATCTTCTTGAGCGCTTCCAATCCATCCATATTCGGCATCGTGATATCCATCAAAACAAGCTCCGGCTTTTGCTCACTGTATGTTTTTACAGCGTCCTGACCGTCCGTTGCCTCAATCACATCCGTATATCCACCCTGCGCAAGCGCATTCTTAACCATCATCCGCATAAATGCTGCGTCATCAACTACCATTATTTTAGCCATTTCAGCACCTCTCTCCTTATTTTTACTTATATATTGTAACAGTGGGAATTTCCACTGGTACTTACTCAGCCGTTACTTCCTCCGCAGGCTGCTGCGCCGTTTCTTGACTTGGTTCAATCTCTTCCTTTTCAATTCTTTCATCCAGCTTAACAGCAACACTGTTCTTATGTACGCCAAGTTTGGCGTCGAACCACGGCTGTCCCGCAACATATACCTTGACGTCAGAATTTTTGCTCTTATTCAGGTCAATAACGTCATCCACCTTGAGTCCATAGACATCCCGGAAACTTAGTCTTGCCGTGCCAAGCTGCACTCTCATGTCAAGCGCAGAATTTCTGAGCTTTTCCATAATAATCTCCCTGCCGTTGGCAATGCCGTTATCGTATGCGTTTTCAACATTACGGCGCTTATCCATAATCGAGAATATATTCGTAAGAAGATTTCCCGGAATACATACGCTGATATATCCGCTTGCATTCGGAATCTTCATTTCAAGCATAATAATCGCTATCGTCTCATCCATTCCGATTTCCTGGAACATACTCGGCGACTGTTCAAGTCTTCTGCTCTCCACGGACAAATTGATATAATTCTTCCAGGAATCCTTAATGGCGCCGGAAAAATATCCTAACAGCCGCTCGTAAAGCGCAAGCTCTATGTCAGTATATGTATATTCTACCGGCAGCTCTTCTGCATCACCCTCGCCGCCCAGCATTCTGTCGATCATATTCGTCACAAGCAGCTGGCTTATATGAAATACGATGGGCGGATTTTTCGATTCATCCGGAAGCTTCATGTACAGCAGTACCATAACGTCATTCTCTCCCAGAGAATTGCCAAATTCATGATAGCGCTGCTCTTCCACGGAGATTACGTCAATCTCACAGTTCATCCGCAAAATACCATTCAGCTGCGAGACAATAATCCTGCAGTAATTATCATGGATGCCCTTAAGGATTTTCAACCGCTCCCTTGTAAACTTCTTCGGGCTGTAAAAATCATATTTTTTATATTCTTTTTCCTTTTTTTCTTCCTGTTTGGCAGCTCCTGAATTACCTTCCTTCATGGAATTCAACAGCATGTCTATCTGGCTTTGTGATAATACATCTGACATAAGATTCACATTTCCTTTTATTCAGTAGTAGTCTCGCCGTACACCTGCTCATAATACTTATCCAGGTCCTGCTCTATATTACCAGTCTTGGTAATCAAAATTTCTACTCTCCGGTTTTTTGCCCTGTCCTCCGGCGTATCAAATGACGCAATCGGACGGAATTGCCCGAAAGCCGAGCTGTAAAGCCTTGCAGGGTCAATGACTTTCTTTTTTTGCAGATAAGCGGTTACAACCGCACTCCGCATCGCCGACAGCTCGCGGTCTGTCGAAATATTATTTTTCTTGTCCGGTCTTCCCTGCGACGTATGTCCAAGAATCTGAACCTGCTCAATCGCTTTTGCACACGGCTTGATAATCTGTGCAAACCGGTCCATCATTTTCTTTCCTTCATCCCTCATTACCCAGTCGTCGCCGTCAAAGAATACTTTATCACGAAATGTAATAAATGTATACCCATCTCCTTTAGCAATTTCAACTTCAGCGGCATCACTGGCAAGCTCCTTAAGCGCCTGCAGCTCCTCATAAAGAGATTCAAACTGTGCATCTATCTGCTGCTGCTCCGGCGAGTTCCCGGTCTCTGACTGAGGATCTTTTAAATCATCCTCATAAATCTGTTCCCTGTTGGTATCTTTCGGAAGATCCGTAGTACCCGGCACATCATCCTCGCCCGGCTGAGTGTCTGTCGTAACAAGCTGCGATACTTCCTTTGCCGCGTCCGGATTCAAACTTTTAACAAGATTTTCCCACTTTACCTGGTCGACAGATGATATGGAATATAATAATACGAAAAAACACAAAAGCAGCGTGACCATGTCGCCGTATGTATCCATCCAGGAAGCGCCTTCCTCCGGTGCCTTATTTCTCTTTTTCATCTATACTCACTCCAACCGCTTACTATTTCTTAGACTTCTTTTCCTTCTTCGCTTTTCCGCCGCCTTCTTCACCGTTCAGAATCTTCTGCTGGTTCGTCTGATGAAGCAGGGATACCAGTTTTTCCTTCAAAACCTTCGGGTTATCTCCGGCCTGGATTCCCACGACCCCCTCTATAATTACCTGCTTATATATTACCTCTTCATCATTACGGATACGCAGCTTCTTTGAAATCGGTCCAAAAAGCAGATTAGCAAGAATACATCCGTAGAAGGTTGTAACCAATGCCGTGGCCATACTGACGCCCAGATTATCTGAAGACCCCGATGACAAATCCATTGATTTAAGCATGTTAACCAATCCGACCAACGTACCAATCATACCAAATGCAGGTGCATAGCTGGATGCCTTATCATAAATGGCAACTTCTCCGTCATGGCGTTCAATCATGCTGCTGACCTCATTTTCCAATATCTCGCGGACTTTTTCTGCCTCCATCGCATCTACGACAAGCAGGATTCCTTTCTTGAAAAAGGGGTCTTCCAGTTCATTCGCTTTCTCCTCAAGAACAAGAAGGCCGTCCTTCCTTGCCATCTGCGCAAACTCAATAATGGTCTCAATAACCGGTTCCGGCTGATATTTTTTTCCTGCGACAAGCTTTGTCATATGCTTTCCCATCTTTTTCAGCTTGTCAAGAGGGAAACTGGCTATGACAGCACTAAATGTACCTCCAATTACAATGAGAACGCTTCCCGGATCCCAAAAGTTCTTAAGTTCTCCGCCTGACATAACGCCGAATATGATAAAGCCAAAACCGGCGACTATACCTATAATTGTTGTCGGATCCATACTATATTACACCTCCACCTTAATCCCGCTTACAATTTCCTGATTAAACTGAGTAACCTTCTCAATAATCTCCTGCGGGCTTTCTCTGACGATATGATACCTTCCGTTCATCATCGTAATTTTTGACTCGGGTATCTGCTCTATATATTCAATCTGTCTGTTGTTTACTGCAACGCATTCCCCATTCAGTTTTGTCAATATAATCAAACCGAAACCTCCTGTCCTGAGGCATCCGCTCTATAAACGGATGCCTCATCCTGCCTTCCTCAACTTCTTATGTATCTGCCATATACTAACGTTTCATATTAACAAGCTGCTCCAGCATCTCGTCCGTCACTGTAATAATCTTAGTATTTGCCTGATAACCGCGCTCCGTCGTAATCATCGTAGCAAAGTCAAACGCAAGGTCTGTGTTGGACATCTCAAGGAAACCACTCTTCATCATTCCTGTCGCCGACGTTGTTCTCATGCCGACGCATCTTCCTGAGTTATTTCCCACTTCATAATAATATCCTGTCTTCTGGTTCAGGCCGTTCGGGTTTTCAACAGACGCTACGGCAATCTGTCCAATTGTATGAACCTTATTATTCTTATCGGTTCCTATAACCGTACCGTCATTTCCGATACGCCATGTCGTGATAGATACCAATGTCGGATTCCCGTTTTCATCCTCAATCACATTGCCGCTTTCATCTGTCGCATACGGAATCCTTATCGGTACAAGCTTCGTTAAATCCATCTCTACCTGCCCTGTCTCATCCGGCTCGGCTCCCTCTACCGGCGCATATCCGAACACGTAATTACCACTGTTATCTACCAGATAGCCGTTGGCATCCGGGCTGAAGATTCCTACTCTGGAAAGAAGCACGCCCTGTCCGGCAAGGTTAAACTCACCGTCGCTGCCGGCAATTGCGCTTGTAATCTCCGCCTGGTACGGTCCTACGATAAAGAAGCCCGGCCCGTCAACCATACAGTCGAGCTCATTTCCCGTATACTGGCCGTTCGACGTTCCGAAGTTCGTGCTGACAGAACTTACTACAGAACCATAACCAAGCTGAGAAGCATTAACGCCTCCCAAACCGCCGGTTACTGCAGAACCGGCCTGCCCGTTCATCAGGTTCGTATATACGGAGTCCTGAAAGTTTGTCGTCCTTGATTTGTATCCCCAAGTATTTACGTTTGCAATATTATTTCCGATTACATCCAATCTTGTCTGATGTGCTTTAAGACCTGCAATTGCTGCATTCATTGATTTGACCATATGCTTATACTTCCTTTCTTTTTATACGTCTTTTTATACGTTTCTGTACCGTTACGGCGTCTGTCATTCGGACAAAACGCCCTGCCTCCACACGTGGTCCGGCTAAAATAGAACGGCACTGTCAATATTGGTAAATATGTTCTCTTTCATCTCTCTCTCAGTCATCATCGTAATAATCGTGTTGTTTGGTATGTTCACGATAAAGGCGCTCTTATCGCCAATCAGCACCGCGTCCTTCGAGCCTTTGTCTCTCGCCCGCTGCACTGCCTGATTCAGATCACTGAGTAGTCCCGGTGTCATTTCCATACCGCGGGACTGCATACGCTGCGCGGCATGTTTTGAAAACTGTATTCCACTTTTACTGTATTCCGCCTGCAAGGATTCTGCAAAGCTTACGGAATCAGTTTTCTCCGGCACGTTCAGCTGATGAGAAAGCTTTAATTCTGATAGGTTGGATATATTATTTGCAAGCTTTGTTACACTCACCGCTTTTCCACCGCCTTTCCGCCTCTGCGTCTAAAATGGTTGTTATACTACACCGCTTCGCCCTCCGACGTTCCACCGTCTCCTTCGGTTTCTCCGCCTTCGGTGCTGCCATCGCCGTCTTCCGTCTCTTCTTTCAACTTCACGTCGCCGACGTCCATAATCTGCGCCATCGAATAAGCCTTATCTCCAATGTAAAGTACCGGCGACTCTCCCGCAAGCGAAACTCCTGTAATCGTTCCCTTCGTATATTCTCCGGTTCCCCGACCCTGCGCATCTACTTCCGCCATCCTGACATCCTTTCCAAGCATAGACGTCGCATAAGTAATCATGTTGGTACTTGTCATCTGCGCCAGCGCCGTAATCATCTTAGACTGTACCATCGTTGCCATAAGTTCCGACGTATCCATCGGATTATCCGGATCCTGATACTGCATCTGGGCCGCCATAAGCTTATAGAAATCTGTCATCGTCATGTCATCTGACGTTGCGGCTACATCCGCCCTATTATAATTAAGCCCTCCGGTGCCTTTTGTCTCAGCCGTCCTTGCATATCCGGAAGCCGCTGCGGCATTCTGTGCGCCAAATGCGTTAACTCCATCTACTGGCATTTTATCTCTCCTTTCCCACCGTCATATTATTATACTTTTCGTTCAATTATGCAAGCCCTAATCGAAGCTGCTGCAAAAAATCCGCTGAGCTTGCTTCCTGCTCCATCCTTCTGCGGCTTTCCTCATGCCTGCGTTCCTGCTCATCCTTCTGAGCCTGCGTCCCGCTGTCATTGCGTCCATCCTCATAAAAATGGGATTCCTGGCCGTTCTTGTCTTCTACGACAACGTCCATCCTGTCTCCGAGAGTATTCTCAAGCATCCTTCCAAGCTCGCCCGCCTTACTGGACATCGCCTGCATCGCCTTTGCATTGGTACAGATAATGGATACCGTCGTCTCTCCGGCCTCATACGCCACCTTAACTAAAAGCTCGCCTAAATTCCTCGGTGTCAGGCTGATTTCAAATTCCTGCCTGCCATTGCTGATCTGCTTTGCAATCATGTCCTTAAGCATCTCTGCATATTCCGGCTTAATATCGCCCGTCTCGGCAACTTCCACTTTTGCTTCAATCACTCCGCTGTCGCTGCCGCCCTGAATCTGGTTATAGGATATGCCCGCTTTGTCAGCGGCCGCTTCCGCCTTAACATCTACAATGTTTCTTTCCTCTTTTACATTCTTCGATGCTCCTGCGTCCTTGCCCATATCTGAAGCCGCCTGTTCTTCTTTGGCTTCTGTCTGGCTTTTCATAACTTCTGCTTTTGCCACAAGCTCCTCCTGGCTCAAGGCAATCTCGCCTTCCGCCGAAAGCCCCTGGTTTAGATCCCCGGCATTTAATGAATCCGCCTGAAATCCCGTCTCGCCTGTTGTAAGCGCCGCCTCAGCCTCCTGGGCTGCCCCGGCCATGCTTTGGCTCCAAAGGCCATCCATTTCTTCCACTGCCTGAGCGCCATCCGCACCCATCTGCATAAGACCCGCTAACGCATCCTTGCCTTCAACGGCCTCCTGAGCAAGCATTCCCTGCTGCCCCGGCTTTTCCTCCGCCGCCTGGACGCTCTCTGTCGCTTTTTCTACAGCGGAGCTGTCCTTCTGCTCATAGGTCTGGCGTTCTCCCTGCGCATTCGCCGAATTTGCCGCTCCCGCCGCATCCGTCAACGCCTGGCCGAAAGCCGATTTGTCGTTGGACGCTTTCTTGTTTTTCTGGGCCTGAGAACTCTTGGGACTTCCCGTCTGCTTTACGACGTCCATGATGTTACCCACCATGATTTCTACCTCCTTTCCTTCCTGAAAAAACAAATTGTTAATTTGTCTTCTCTATTATATAACATTTTATAGTAATCTGCAAACCAGAAATTACTATCGCACACCAATCAGCCCATGATTTACAAATTCTTCCACGAGCTGCTCTTGTTCTTTCTGAACTTCCTTGTTGTATTCTTCCAGTTTCTTTTCTTTTAACTTATCAAGTGAAGTGGTATCTGTCTTTGCCGCAATCAATTCTTTCCGTTTTTTTTCTTCGCGGATTTTCAGGCTTTTAATCCTCTGAGTCACCCTGAACATCTCGCCCTTCAAGTATTCGAGATAATTCTCATAGGTATGTATCTTCAGTATCTGGCAGCCCTCTTCCTGCTCTTTCTTCATCTGCAGTCTGATTTCCGCATCCTTATTGCTCAACTTACGGAACGCATCCTCCTGAACCCTGATTTCATGCATAATCGCCGCATGCTCATTCCGGATGCTGTTTTCATACTGGCGCTTATAGCTAAGTACTTTGTCAAGCGCAAATGCAAATTTTTTCACTTTATCTTCCCCCGGTTATTTTATTTATCAAACATTCCCTGTAAAATCCTTACCGTCTCCTCCACCGAACACGGTTCTTCTACATTCTGCATCAGAAAACGGTTGATTTGGTCTATTTTGGAAATCGCATAATCCAATTCCTTATTCGTCCCCGATTTGTAGGCTCCGATTGAAATCAAATCCTCATTCTGAGTATACAGGCTATATAAATCCCTAAGCCTTCCCGCCAGCTTTTTATGCTCCGGCGATGCCACCGTAGACATCAAACGGGAAATACTTGCATTTATGTCTATTGCCGGATAATGATTCGAATTGGCAAGTTTTCTGCTTAATACAATATGTCCGTCCAAAATACCCCGGACCGTGTCGGCAATCGGTTCATTTGTATCGTCGCCTTCCACTAGTACAGTATATACTCCCGTAATCGAACCTGTGTCAAAATTACCGCTCCTTTCAAGAAGCTTGGGGAACTCCGCATAAATCGAAGGAGTATAACCTCTGGCAATAGGCGGCTCTCCTGTTGCCAGACCGATTTCTCTCTGAGCCATCGCAAAACGCGTCAGAGAATCCATCATCAAAAGGACGTCCTTGCCCTGGTCCTTAAAATACTCCGCAATCGTAGTCGCCACCATCGGGCACTTCATTCGCAGCATCGCCGGCTGATCGGACGTTGCCACGACAAGCACCGAACGCTTCATGCCCTCCGGCCCCAAATCCCGTTCCACGAACTCCAAAACCTCTCTGCCTCGTTCTCCTACAAGAGCAATCACATTAATATCCGCTTTTACATTTCGGGCAATCATACCCATCAAAGTACTCTTGCCCACGCCGCTTCCGGCAAATATTCCGATACGCTGGCCCTTGCCTATTGTATTGAGCCCGTCAATCGCCTTAACGCCGAACTCAAGCGTATCCTTTATGGGCGGCCGGTCAAGGGGGTTGATATTCGGGCTTTCTACGTAATAATATTTGCCCGATTCAAAAGCACCCTTATTATCAATGGGATGCCCAAGCGCATCAATAATCCTTCCTCTCAAAAAGTCCCCCACCGGAATCTTAAGTCTCTTTCTTGTATTGCGTACATAACTATCGGAGCCAATCCCATTGATATTCTCGTACGCCATCAATTGTACCTTGTCATCACGGAACCCTACAACTTCGGCCGGAATTTCTTTTTTCTGCTTCTCGTTGTAGATGAGGACAATATCCCCGATACTCGTATTACTGCCGGATGCCTGCATCGACATTCCGGTGATATTTTCTATCTTTCCGATATAATTCACTGTCTCGGCATTCAGAATCATCCCCGGCAGTTCCTTTAGCATACTTCTTCAGCTCCTTTACAGTCTGGCGTTATTCATAATCTCACGGATATTTTCAAGCTGCGTTCCCACGCTTACGTCTATAATCTCATCCGGGCGTTCCACAATGCATGTTCCCGGCTCCTCGCCCTCCATGATAATAATCTTTACTGTGTCGGAAAGATTGCTAAGCTCCTGCAGAAATCTTGGGTCTGCGCTAATATCTTTCCCCATCTCCTGCGTAGAGCCAATATATATCTTTGCCCATGCACTTTTTTTCAGCTTTTCTGTCGCTGCCAGAATCATCCGCTCAATGACCCTGGCATTGGAACGGAGACTCGTACGGACGATTTTCTCGCCTATCGTAAGAGATATTTCTTTCAAATCGTCCATGTATTTTTCAAGAGTTTTTTCTTTCTGGGTCTCTACGTCAACAATACATGCGGCCAGCATATCTTCCAGCTCAGCCGCCTTCCTGCGGTAATTTTCAAGCCCCTGCGCTTCGCCTTCCTGAAACCCGTCTTCGTAGCCTGCGTTTCTTCCTGCGGCAATGCCTTCTTCATAAGCCTCCTGCTTAATCCGCTCGGCCGCCTCTCTTGCATTTTCCAAGACTTTTTCAGCCTGCTGCATCATCTCATCCATCTGACGCTGCAATTTCGCCTTCTGTTCGTCCTCCTCCACAGACTCTCCCAAAGCTCCGGCCTCCAAATCATCCCTGGCTTCCCGTATGCTCTCGATTTCGCGCTTCACATCAAAAAGCGGATATTCAAAGGAACTTTGAATTTCATCCGGCGCCTGCGATGTTTTCACTACTCTATACAATGATCTCGTCCTTTCCGCCCTTGTTAATTACCAGTTCGCCTTCCTCTTCAAGCTTTCTGATAACACCAACAATACGTGACTGCGCTTCCTCTACGTCACGCAGCTTGACATTGACTGTAACCTCCAGGTCCGACCTGACCTGTTCCGCCATACGGCTGGACATATTTGAATAGAATGCCGCCAGTATCTCTTCGCCCGCGCCTTTCAAGGAGTACACAACATCCTTCATATCGCAATCCCTGATGAAACGCTGGATAGACCTGTTGTCCATAGTAAGGATATCTTCGAATACAAACATCTTCTTTCTGATTGTATCTGCAAGTTCCGGATCGTCCTTGCCCATCTCGTCGAAGATAAATTTTTCGTTGCTTCTGTCCATGTGGTTCATGACATCCGCAATGTAATCGATACCGCCGATGCTTGTAAAATCGGTTGTAAGGATATTGTCAAATCTGCTTCGAAGCTGCTGCTCAACTATTTTAATCGCATCCGGAGACGCACTGTCCATCATGGCAATGCTCTTTACGACCTGAATCCGCTTTGTCTCCGGCAGCTCCGCAATTACAGAGGCCGCCTTATCCGATTCCACATAGGAGAGCACCAGTGCAATTGTCTGCGCTCTCTCATGCTGCAGGATTGAGAACAAATTCTTTACATCCGCCTTCTCAATAAAGTCAAAGGAACGGTTTTTAAGATATTTGGACACCTTCTGCAAAAGCTCTGTCGCCGTATTCTCACCGTACGCCTTCTCAAGAACCGCTCTGGCATATTCAAGCCCTCCGTCCGTCACGACCTTCTGCGTCAGGCAGGTCTTATAAAACTCGTCAAGTATCTGTTCTGTCTGCTCCGCTTCAAGATGGCCGAGCTTCGCCACCTCCAGCGTCAGCTTTTCTACGTCCTCGCTCGTCAGATATTTATAAAGCTTTGAAGCCTTGTCGGTTCCCAATGCAATTACAACCGCTGCAGCCTTCTGTTCCGGCACCAGCGTCCCATTCACGTTAATTGCCATCTTCTTCACCTCCGCGCAGCCAGTTCTTAAGCATCTGAGCGGAAAGCTCCGGATTCTCGTCCGCAAACGCCCTTACACACTCACGCAGCTCCTGACTTCTCTCATTTTGTATGCTCAAAAGCTCCGGCTTATACGAAGAATCTTCTTCCTCTTGTGTGCCTTCACCCTCCGGAAGCTCTTCCGGAAGCTCCTCGAAGCTCTCTTCCTCTGTTTCTTCTGGTTTCTTCTTGCGCTTCTTAAGTACGATAAACAAGGTAAACAACAGCAGCAGTAATAGGATAGCCCCTATGATTACAAAGAGCAGGTTATCCTTAAGCGCTTCTGTTATCACTTCCATCGTGCTTCTCTTCTGCGCTCCCGTATCTTCATAGAACGGCGCATTGGCAATTGCAATCTTGTCAATCCGATCTTCCGGGGCAATTCCCGTCGCATTGCCTACCAGCTCTAATAATTTATTTGTGGTAAGGTCGCCAAGCGTCCTGCCGTTAATAGCGACGGATACCGTCACGTCCTGAAGGACCCCTGTGTCAATCTCGCCTTGTTCCTTAATCTGGTTTACCAGGTAATCCCTCGTCCAGCTCTCGCTTGTATATCCATTCCCGTTCTGGTTCGCATTCGCCGTATATTGAGAGATGTCCGAATTGGTCTCCGTACCTACAACCCCATTGGCGCCCGCAGCGTCTCCGCCGCTCTCTCTTGAACCGGCATCCTTAGTAAGGATTCCCGTCTTGTCTTCCTCATCGATTTTTTCCGGGGTAGTGTACGTTGTAGACTCCCGGATAACTTTTTCCATATTTACCGTTCCCTTTGCAGACACCCTGATATTGTCCGCACCGTAAAACGGCTCCAGTACGTGAACTACTTTCTGGGCAAGCTGCGTCTCTATCAGCTTCGCTATCTCCTGCCCCTCTTCCCCGGAAGAAGTTCCTCCCGCAGAATCGGAAACAATAATTCCGTTTCCGTCCAGAACGGTCACATTTTCCATCTTCATGTTCGGCACGCTCTGCGCCACCAGTCTCTGGATACCCATCGCCTGCCTGGAAGTCGGAGAACCTCCGTCTTTCATCATAACCACTACAGACGCACTCGGACCATTTGACTCCTCCTCTGCATCCGAAAGCACATATTTGCTTTCTTCCCCAAGAGCAATCGTCACTTTCGCATCCTTCACACCGTCAAAAAGCCGTACAGTCGCTCCTATACGGTTCTGAAGTTCATATAATTTGTATGTCTGCTTCTCCATGTCAGTGGTCATGCCGCCCGCATTCTGTGTGAATACGTCATATGTAAATCCACTCTTTGGATAACCCTCCTGCGCAAGCTGTGCACGGGTAGAATCCGCCACGTCCACCGGCACTTTAATATTTCCCGAACCGTCAGAAGTGTACTGGATATTCATCTCCTGCAGTTTCGCCAGAATCTCTGTCGTCTCCTCCTCCGTCACGTTCGTAAAGAGAACGACGTAATCTTTGTGATTCAGCGCCACCGTAATCACAACCGCACCGACAACGATAGCGGCCAGCACGGCTGCAGCTATGATTTTTGTCTTCCTGCTCAGATTCGCAAGATACTCTTTTACTGCATTCAGCTTCTCTTTCATTCGTCAGTCTGTCCCATCTCTATTCTATATTCGTTTTATAAGGAAATACGCATCAGCTCATTATAAGCCTCTACCGCCTTGTTGCGCAGCTGAACAAGCAAATCTACCGATAGCTGTGCTTCTGCCGCTGCAATGGGAACCGTGTGCGCATCATCAATCTGGCCCGTCGCCAAAAGATACTGCTTATCTTCCAAATTCTTCTGCGTGTCCTTCACATTCTGCACCATGTCTGAAAAAATATCCTTAAATAAGGCCGTTCCTTCTTCCACGACCGAATTTGAAGTTTTGATTCCGCCGGAGCCGAATTTCAGCGGCTGAATCGGCGTAATAAATTCTGTTGCCATATCTTCTTATCCTCCTTAACAAACGTTATTATCCTTTAATCACTGAAGCGAGCCTTGAAATTTCATTATTGACAGACTGAATTGTAAACTGATACTGCAGGGCTGATTTCGTCATTTCCGACAGCTCTGCATCCGCAACTACGTTATTTCCGTCCATACGGGCAGTTTCCGTGTCCGACTCTTCTATCTGCCACACGGCGCTATCCGCCGCACGCCTGACCGCAGCGCCGTCTCCCGACGCCCCTTTCAGCTTCGCCCGGTACATATCCTCGAACGTCACGTACTTCGCCTTGTATCCCGGCGTGTCGACATTCGCAAGATTCCCTGCGCTGACCGACTGCTTTTTCCATAAAAAATCAAGAGATTTTTCCGAGACAAGAATGCCATTACCAAAAATATGATTCATCTTCTTCCACCATTCCTTAAATTTTTCTTCCTATTATAAAGTCGTAATCTCTGCAGTTATTTTTATGTATTTCTGCCGCTCAAAAGCTCCAAAAAAGCAGAAAAATATACGAAATAAGTATATTACTTCTTTATTTGCATGTCAACCTTCTGTATGATTCTTCCATATATTTCACAAATATTTCACCGCTGAAGGAAATTTACAGAAAAACACTGCCGCTGCCGCTATCCTCCCTGTTAAAATCCAAAAGTCCCTGAAGCTTCTGCTGCATCTGAAGCTGTATCATCTGCACGGCCATCTTATAGATATCACCATATTCGAAATCCATAACCGGAGTATCGCTCCCGGCCTGCTGCCAGGAATTTTCATCCGATACGTCCGTTTTCACCGTCTGCCTCGTGCGAAAATCTTCCCCCGCATATTCAAGCACACGTTTCACATAGTTCTGCGTCTCCTTAAACGGCGGAATCCCCCCGTATTTCGCAACGTTTCCGCTGCCGGCATTATACGCTGCAAGCGCAAGCTTTGTATCGCCGTCATATTTATCCAGAAGTTTTGCCAGATACCGCGAGCCCGCCATAATATTCTGCTTAGCGTCATATGCGTCCGTCACCCCAAGGCTCTTTGCCGTCCCCGGCATAAGCTGCATGACTCCCATTGCTCCGCACCTGGATGTAGCCGAAGCCCTGAAATTTGATTCCGCCTTTCCTACCGCTTTTAAAAGACGGACGTCTACTCCCGTCTCTCTGGATGCTTCTTCAAATATCTCGTCCATCGGCGTGGAAATACCGCCTGAATTTTGAACGGATGCCGTATTTTTAAGCACCTGTCCAAACGTACCGGCGTTCGTTCCATATATGTTTTGGCTCCCATATAAATTCCCGGCTCCCAAAAGCCCGTAATTATTGTAATTTCCATAGTTTTTGTACAACCCGTAACCGCTTCCTGAGCCGGAATACATGCCAAGAAGCTGATACATTTGACTTATGTCCATATTTTAAACCTCCACATTTTGTATTTCTTACGCTTTCCTGCTTTTCAATTCTTATTTTCTATTTAAAATAATCTTGTATTTTCTATGTTTACACGGTATGATAATAGAATATCACATATATTTGAAAGGAGCAATAACCATGTTTCTGACAGAATGCAGGCAAGCCAGCATCTACACTGTAAATGACGTATATGTGTGTGATGCTGCCGTGTCACATATTGAAGAAGATTCCGCCATCCTCACCGTAAACAAATTACACATCGACACCCCGCTCACCCAGGCCCATGTTACTTTTTTTGATTCCTCAAAGGGGCTGATTACATACTCCTGTGAATTTACCGAATTTAAAAAATCCATGCGCAGCACAGGTACAGAACAATTCTTTACCCGCTGTACGGTCAGCGAACAGCTCTCCGTAATGCAGCGGCGCAATGATATTAAAGTATCTGTCAACATTCCTGTCACCCTTTCCTCAAAAATCCAGGGACGGTCCTTGTCAGACATTGCTGCAACTATATGGAACATCAGTGCAGGAGGAATCTTTTTTACAAGCCGCCAGGAATTTAAAACGGGAGATACCGTGGATTTCCACTTTTTCCACCCGGACCTCCCTTCCCTGACCCTCCATGCAGAAATTCTCCGCATACAGGAGCATCACCAACTGCGCAAAATTATCGGTTCGGAAGTTAAGGATACCGAGCTTATCGGGTACGGCTGCCGCTTTGTGCACCTGCCCGCCCAAGCCGAGTCACAAATCCGTAACTATGTATTCCGTCAGGATTTAATCCACCGCAGATGGATTTCTTCTCTTGACTAATGAGATTTCTTCTGCCCTGCTACGGGGCAGGAGATTCTTTTTTCTCCGCTTGCCTCTCCCCGTTTTCCAATTCTTCCTCTTTGTCATCTGTCTGTCCGCTGTTTTTTTCCTCCTTCTTTCCGGGAACATAATTCAGGAAATAAATATAGATATCAATAATCGCCTGATATAGTTCCGTCGGTATCTCAGCGCCCAGATTCAGCTGCGTAAGCATTGTGGCAAGCGAATTATCCTCATAGACCGGAACCCCGGATTCTCTCGCCACCTCTATCATCTTCTCGGCGATATAGCCCATCCCCGAAGCTACAATAATAGGAGCCGCGTTCTTGTTTTCATCATATGACAGCGCCACCGCCTTTTTGTTCAGCACATCATTAAATTTTGACATTTATCGAATTCTTCCTTTCAAATATCTGCGGAAACGCTTCTGAAATCGCTATGGATTCTTTACTGCTCCCGAAAAACAATTCCTGCCCCGTAAGACCGTTCTCCGCCAAAATCTCCGCCACTTTATTGCGAATCTCTTTTTCCTTGTCTTTAAGTGCGTCCGGATAATTGAGCTGCAGATTCACTTTTTTGTCCTGATATACAAAAAACAAATCAAAAAAACCTACATCCTGAATATCGAACTTCACCAGCCCCTGCACAACCCTTTCGTTTTCACTCTCGCCTGCTCCTCTTCCCGCATCCGGATCCACCCACATCTCGGCAAACGTTAAATTCCCGTCCACCTGCATAGGAAGCATCATGTGAAGCACAGGCATATAGACGCTTTCATTGAGAAGAATCGATGTCATCATATTTCTGAACACCTGCTTCTGCTCTATGTTCGCCCCCTGCTGCATTCCGTTTTGTATCATGGAGACAAAGCCCTTCATCCATTTGTTTTTTCCAATCGTCTTTTCAAAATCCGTAGACTCCAAAACCTTCAAAAGGCTCTGTGTCTCAAAACCTTTAAAATATTTCTGCATGGCCGAATATTCCATCAGCTCCTCAAACCGTTCAATCACCCTCGCCGCGTCGCCGTTCTCATAACGAGCCGTAAGCGCCGCCAAAAAAGCCGCGCCCTCGCGTACGTTCCCCCTGTCATGGGTTCCGCCAATATATTTATTCAGATAGGGAAGCATCTTGCCTTTAATCAGCGACGCGTTCTCCACCGTGCTCCCAGGACCGGAGCCGCCGAATTTCATCTGCTGCTCCATCTCCTCCATCTTTTCCCGGCCGCTTTGGAGCATCCCGCCTTTCAATTCCTTTATGGTCTGCTCAATTTCACGCAGGATATGCTTTCCTTCCGCCATATCCGTATACCGCTTCATAAAATCCAGTATCCCCGCCCGAAGTTCCACATTCTTCGTCTCACTCATCACTTGACGCAGAAGAGAAAAAAATGCTCCTTGAAAACGAATGGCAGCATCTCCCTGTTCTTTTAAAAACGCAAGCATATTCTGCGGGTCAACTTTAATCATCTCAAGAAACTGCGCTATTTCCTGCGCCGAACCTTCGCCCATCCCCGCCTTAACCTGATTACTCAGCTGCTCAAAAAAAACAGTGGCAAACTCTTGGGTCATTACTCCTTCCGATTTCATCTGAGAGATAAACCCCTCAAAATTGGACTGATACTGGAACTTCAGCCCTACGTTCTGCTCCTCCGCAGCAGAATCGCTCCTCGCATCCGCACGGACGACCTTGTTCGGGACGACCGGCCCCTGAATGCGCGGATCTTCCCGGTTTGCCATGTCCGTCTTCGGATGCGACATATTGTCATAATTTCCTGCCATCGGAGTTGTGACTCTCAAAATATTAGACATTTTTTCACCTACTACTATTTTTCTATTAATTTTTTCGATTTACGGTCGATATATATGTTAATAAAATGTGTTGACATTAGAGTAACACATCTAACTCTCTGTTGGCAATATTTTAAGATAAATTTATATTATAAGATAAGGTGGTGCGAACACTATGGATACTTCTATGGAAAGCTTGTTAGAGACTTATCTCTTTGAGACTAACTCCCTTCTTGACGGGTTGGACGAACTCCTGATTAACGCCGAAAAATTCGGAGATTTTTCTGAAGATGACGTTAACGAAATCTTCCGCAGTATGCACACAATCAAAGGGTCTTCTGCAATGCTTGAATTTAATGGTCTTATGGAAATTGCCCATCATATAGAAGACCTCTTCTTCTATATCCGTGAAAACGGCATTGATTCTCTGGACCAGACACATAAGAGCGAACTCTTTAATTTGATGTTTAAATCAACCGACAAACTTCGTTCAGAGATTGAAAAGGTTGAGAATAACGAACCGCTCGAAACTAATATCGACAGCTTTGTTGCGGAAATTAACGGACTTCTGAAAAAGATTTCAGGGGAAGATTCCGATTCTGCCAGCGCAAAAGATTCCGGCAAATCGGAAGCTCCCGCCGCCGGCGCAAAGACAGCGTCCATTCCTGCCACGGCGGACGGTATTCCCTATTTTATTCATGTCTATTTTGAAGATGGATGCGGAATGGAAAACCTGCGTGCATTTATGATTGTAAATTCCCTTCAGGAGCGGGATCTTACTTTTACTTATTATCCGGACGATGTAGACACCAATCCGGACAGTGCTGAAAAGATTATCGAGGACGGCTTCTATATCGGCTTCCACACAGAGGAAGATTTGGAAAAAGGCGCTACAGTCGTTGAAAACTCCCAGAACATCCGCTCCTATGAGATGATGGAAAATCAGGAAGCTCCTGAGCCGGAACACAGCGAGCCGGAGGAAAAGGCTGAAAGCACCGCAATAGATACGGCTTCCCAGAAGGTATCCGCCCCTGCGAAGAGCAAGCCGGATGCTGCTCCTGCGAAAAAGAAGGATGCTGCTCCGCACGGCGCCGTTAAACAGGATTTAATCAGCGTCAACCTGTCAAAACTGGATGCGCTTATGGCACTTGTAGGAGAAATCGTTATCACGGAATCTATGGTAACCTCATCTCCTGATCTGCAGGGCTTAAATCTTGACAACTTTAACAAATCCGCCCGCCAGCTCCGGAAGCTGACGGATGACCTGCAGGATATTTCCATGTCCCTTAGGATGGTATCCGTATCCGGCGTCTTCCAGAAGATGAACCGTATCGTCCGGGATATGAAGCAGAATTTGAACAGGGACGTGCGCCTTACTATCATCGGTGAAAATACCGAAGTGGATAAAACAATCGTAGACGGTATCGGAGACCCGCTGATGCACATTGTACGTAATGCCATCGACCACGGTATTGAAGAGAACGTCGAAGACCGTATTGCCGCCGGCAAAGATCCGCAGGGTGAAGTCATCCTGTCCGCAACCCATACCGGAAGCGAAGTTATTATCTCCGTATCCGATGACGGACGCGGGATGGATCCGGATGCAATTCTTGCAAAAGCCGCGCGCAACGGAATCCTTACAAAACCAGAGTCTGACTACTCTCAGAAAGAGATACTTGCACTTCTGATGACTCCGGGCTTTTCTACCAATACCGAGGTTACGGAATATTCCGGGCGCGGTGTCGGTTTGGACGTCGTAAAGAAAAATGTAGAAGCAATCGGAGGCGTTGTCAGCATTACAAGCGAACTTGGCAAAGGAAGCTGTACAACCTTAAAAATTCCGCTTACTCTTGCAATTGCGGATGGTATGGAAATCTCTGTCGGAAACTCCATTTTTACGGTTCCGATTTCCAATATTCGTCAGTCCTTCAAGGCAACGGAAGAAGATATTGTTTTAGACCCGGCAGGCCATGAGATGATTCGGTGCATGGACGCCTTCTACCCTGTTGTACGCGCCCATGAGCTTTACAATATTCCTAATGCGTGCACCAATATTGAGGACGGTATCCTGATGTGGGTAGAGGCAAGCGACAAATCCTACTGCCTGTTTGTTGATAAGCTGATTGGGGAACACCAGGTTGTTGTTAAACCTCTTCCGCCGTATCTGCAGCAGTTCCATATTAAAGACTCCGGTATCAGCGGATGTACGATTCTCGGAGACGGAAATATTAGTATTATCCTTGACATAGCGCACGTATATGAAGCTGCACAAGGAATATTTTAGAGATAGATGAGGAGGTAAGCAACATGGCAGAAACAACCATTGATATTATTGAAAACAATAAAGAAGGGCATACCCCTAAGAATATCCAGCGGTATCTTACTTTTGTGTCTGACAATATTACTTTCGGCGTCAGCACGGATTATGTAATAGAGATTATTTCCAGCTACATGATTTGTACGCTGCCGATGGTTCCGGACTATATTAAAGGAATCATTAATCTCCGCGGACAGACGATTCCGATTATAGACATCCGGCTCCGCATGGGAAAGATGCCTCAGGACTATACGGATACGACCTGTATCATTATTCTTGAGATTAATGAAATTTCCGTAGGCATCGTCGTAGATTCCGTCACTCAGGTACTGGATATCGATTTAGACAGAATCGCCCCCATC
>CAJTUQ010000022.1:28942-29281 GCA_910579335.1 uncultured Dorea sp.
TATACGTCAGTAATAGGACAAATTATACAAATAAGGAGTTAAAGCATGCTATCACTTAACGAGAATGATTTCCGAAAACTTATAACTTTTATTAAAGGCCGCTACGGTATTGATTTATCGCAGAAGCGCCAGCTAATCATCGGAAGGCTCTCTAATACTGTTGTGTCTATGGGGTATTCTACTTTCACTGAATACATTGACCATATCCTGTCGCAGAAAAATCCGCAGGATATTGAATTGATGCTTAACAAGCTGACTACAAATTACACATTCTTCCTGAGGGAATCTGCTCATTTTGACTATTTCAGGGACACTGTCCTTCCGTATCTGGAGCGGACG
>CAJTUQ010000022.1:29315-31505 GCA_910579335.1 uncultured Dorea sp.
CTCCTCCGGCCAGGAGCCCTATACGCTCTCCATGATTTTGAAGGAATATTTCGGAGCTAAGGCAGGCAACTGGGACACCCGCATCCTTGCCACAGATATTTCACAGAATGCACTGAAAGCTGCATCTTCCGGAATTTATGACGAGGAATCCCTCAGTGCGATTCCTGCGGCCTGGAAGCAGAAATATTTTAAACGGACCAATGAACCCGGCGTCTATCAAGTAGCGGATGTCCTGAAGAACAATGTGATTTTCAGAACCTTTAATTTAATGGATCCCATCCGTTTTAAATTAAAATTCGATGTAATATTTTGCCGTAACGTAATGATTTATTTTGACCAGCAGACAAAGGATGCTCTTGTACAGCGATTCTTCAACGCTACCGTACCCGGCGGTTATCTGTTCATTGGTCATTCAGAGAGTTTAAATAAGGCGACAACTCCTTATAAATATCTCATGCCATCGGCGTACCGCAAGGAATAGCCGGACGGCAGCGTCAAAAAGAAAGGCACTTATAATGGCAAACAAAAAAATTAAAGTATTAATTGTAGATGACTCCCTTGTATTTGTAAACTTTCTCTCCAAAGAGCTTCCGCTTGCAGACGGCAATATTGAAATTGTCGGTTATGCTATGAATGCGGCTGAGGCCATGAGAAAAATACCGACTACAAAACCGGATGTTATCACCCTTGATGTGGAAATGCCAAGAACCAACGGAATAGACTTTTTGAAGGAGCTGCTTCCAAAGCATCTCCTTCCCGTAATTTTGGTATCCTCACTAAATGTAAGCGTTTTCGACGCTCTCTCAAACGGAGCTGTTGATTTTGTCAAAAAGCCGGATATGAGCCGCAACTACAGTGCGCGGGTTTTCATTCAGAATCTGGCCTCCAAGATTAATATCGCATCCAATGCGACAGTCAAGCTCCCAAGAGTGTTCCGCGGAAGCGCCGCACTCAAAAAAGACACTGCTTCGCAGGCGTCGCCATCCGCTCCGTCCGTATCTATTCGTAAACCGGTGCTTTCATCTTTAAATGCCCCAAAGCTTACGAACCGGAGCCTGAAACTAAACGACCTGATTATTGCCCTCGGCGCCTCCACCGGCGGAACCGAGGCAACCTTGCAGGTTTTGGAGCAGCTTCCCGCAGACATACCGGGCATGGTAATCACCCAGCATATGCCTGAAGGATTTACACAGATGTATGCGCAGCGCTTAAACCGTCTGTGCAAGATGGAAGTAAAGGAGGCTGTCAATGGCGATGTCGTCCGAAGAGGCCTTGTACTTATCGCTCCGGGCGGCGAATGCCAGATGAAGGTAGTACGACTCGGCGGACACTATACGGTGCGTATATACCCCGGTGAGAAAGTGAGCGGACACCGTCCTTCTGTAGACGTCCTTTTCCAGTCTGTCGCACAGGCTGCAAAATCCGGTGCGGTGGGAATCATCCTTACCGGCATGGGCCAGGACGGTGCTTACGGGCTTCTGGATATGCATAAAGCCGGCGCTTATACTATCGGACAGGACAAGGATTCCTGTGTCGTATATGGAATGCCGATGGTTGCCCAGAATATCGGCGCAGTGACTGTTCAGGCTTCCTGTGCAAGCATTCCGTCCGTGCTGATGAATTATTTGAATACATTGTAATAGATTATAATAATAGCCCGCCTCCATACTTCGGGTTTTCCGTTTACAGAGAACGGTATGTCCGAAGTATGGGGGGCGGGTTTTCTGTTTTTTATCTGATACCTCTTAAAATCTCCAATTACCTCCGGAAATATTTTCCAAATATGTTTGATAATAAGAACATAAGCAACAAAACACCGGATGGAAACATCCGCAGACTGTTGCTTACGAACCGCCGCCTTTCCCGACGAAGGGCCCAACAGGAAAGCGCGGCAGGCACAAAACAAAAAGAAACGAAGGGGACAGGGAAGTCCCCGGTACAATTCAAGGAGGTTTATTTATGAGAATCCAACACAACATAGCTGCATTAAGCGCTTACAGAAACTTAACGAATAATAACAGCATGGTTTCCAAGAACTTAGAGAAACTGTCTTCCGGTTACAGAATCAACCGCGCAGGCGATGACGCTGCTGGTCTTGCTATTTCCGAGAAGATGCGCGCTCAGATTACAGGTCTTGAGACGGCACAGAAGAATGCCAGCGACGGTATTTCTTTAATCCAGACGGCAGAG
>CAJTUQ010000023.1:0-1695 GCA_910579335.1 uncultured Dorea sp.
AAGGTATTGATATTGAGCAATTTAGCGCAGGAGCGGATGAGTGGGGCAGAGCTTTGATATTAACTGCTAATGGCTCAGTGTATGAGTGGCTGGGTGATAGAGAAGGACAATTATTTAAGATTGAAGAATTAGAAAATATAAAGCAAGTAGAAGTTGGGACAGGTTTTATGTATGCATTGGGAGAAAATGGAGATGTGTATTGTTGCTTATCTAAAAGAGATCGAAATATAAAATCAGGGGGTTTTAAAAAACGTTATAACGATCCGGATATTAAAAAAATTGATATTCATAATAATGGATTGCTACTTATAAAAGAAAATAATTTACAATATGCTTTGGTTGAAACGGAAGAGGCAGAGGTTTCTGACACATATTATTTTAATGGAATCGCAGACATATGCAATATAAAGGCAGTTGATTTTGTGCTGGATAAAGACGGGGTTTTGTGGAGAATTAATCGCATGGGAAATGATGGAGCAAAACCTCAAAAAATAAGCCAAAATATTTGCAGAATTATGAGTTTCAGAGATGTATTGATTGCAATTGATAAAGAAGGATTTCAAATTTTATGGAGACAAAATGAAGAGGGGGAGTTATGTTCAAAGGAACGGCAAAAGGTATGTGAAGAATATGAAAAAGAAATAGTTATGGAGGATGATTATTTATTTACTTCAGGTGGACATTTATATGATATAGGATATTTTGGACTGGACGAAATTTTATTTAAAGATAAAATAATATATTATAATAAACAGATTATCTTTACAGACAGGGGAGATGTGTATTATATAGCGGGTAGAAATAATCATGTTTTTATTATGAATATATATGATGTGAAAGAAGATCATATTGAATGTTCGATAGATAATCAAGAGTGCATTTGTGAAGAAAATAATATGCAGGGATTGATTGATAATAATAGTGACTGGTTAATGTATATTGATGAGAACCACGCATTATATGAGTGCCAGAACAAGAAAGTAAGGAGGAGGACGGATATAAAGGATGTAAGTGCTGTTGCAATAAGTCGTAGCGGCAGTTATATTCTTGCTCAAGATGGCTGTGTTTATGCTGAAAAGCGGGAAAATAAGATTGTCGCTGACTTTGAGCGTTTAGATGTTAGAGATGTACAAGGCGTCAAGACGTCTGTATATTCTGATTTGGCGGTGTTCATGCGGGAGGATGAGTTATTAATTGCGGATGAGGGGAAAGTTGTTCTGCAATATGGTATTAAATATAATGATGTGGCGGATATATGTTTTTTTAAGAATTGTGTTATACTTTTGAAGAAAGATGGATCATTATGGGTTTCTACTGTTTTGGAACAGTGTGAGGGACGGCTTAAGCTTCGAAACATCGCATCTAATATAGCACGTATAGAAACAAACAGCAGGTATCTTCTAGGCATTGACACGGATGGAGTGGGCTATTTTTGGCATGATAATGAGTTTGAGTTATATGAAAAAACAGAGGGATTTGAAAATACAAAGATAACATCTGAGGACTATTGCGTTGACCGGTATGGCCATGTGTGGAATATGGATTCAAAAAAAGCGGTATTTGATGAAGGCATTGTTATCTATTTGAAGAATGATTTTTTTATGACGGATATAGGGGATTTATATAAAATAAGTATTTCCGAATTGGGGGAAGAACGAGTGGAATATTTATTTAACACTAAAGAAAGTGAAAAAA
>CAJTUQ010000023.1:1727-6042 GCA_910579335.1 uncultured Dorea sp.
CATACGACATATGACTTAAATAATAAAATTTCTGTGGAACATATTTATAATTATAAGATTCAAAAATATTCTGAAATTAGTGGTTACACTCGTTGTGACGAATATAGTGAAGGACTCATTTCGGTTTTTAAAGAGGTAAATGATGAGCTTCAATGGGGATTTGTTGATATTGATGGAAATGAAGTGATTCCATGTAAGTATGATTTTGTGAATAATTTCAGAAATGGAGTTGCGAGAGTAGGAAAAGGCGGAGTAAGTTATGATATTGATAAATCAGGTAATATACTTCGAGAATTTGGACAATATGATGATGTTGCAGGTGAGTATTCGGAAGGTTTGGCTTCTGTTGAAATTGACAATAAAATCGGGTTTATTAACAAAAAGGGAAATATCGTGATAAAACCTCAATTTGAGCCATCTGCATTTGGAAGAACGTCTTATGTGTTCTCTGAAGGGTTGTGCAAAGTGGAAAAGGATGGAAAAGAGGGGATGATTAATACTGCAGGTAAAATGGTTATTCCTAATATATATAATTATTTGGGTGATTTTTCGGAAGGTTTAGCGAGATTTTCAATTGATGGTCAAAAGTGGGGGGTTATGGATAGAAATGGGGATTATGTGTTCGAGCCCATTTTTGATTATGCATATGCATTTTCTCATGGTTTGGCTTTTGTAAATATTTTAGATAATTGGTACATCATAAATACAAAGGGAGAATTTTTGGATACCTCTATTGATGATTTAATGTATATTGTACCGGTATCAAATGATGTATTTGGTTTTGTAGGTAAAGAGGGTGGAATCGGTTTCATGGATATTTATGGGGATATTCTTTATAGAGAAAAAGAGATAGGTACAAGAAACACTTTTTTGTATTCTAATGAAAATATAGTGGGGATTTGCACAAAAAATAAATTTTATGTTTATAAAGTGTTGGGAAAGGGGAGAAATGGCTAGTGTTCATCCGGTGATTACAGATTCGTTTCATAATAAATCATCTAAAAGATATGATATATCAAAATATGTATATGGCCACGAAAGATGAAGATTCAGTGAACATAGGATTAAATTAATTTAAAAAAGAGGAAGCTACATGGAGCTAAAGAGATGTGCGGAAGGTTCTCTTTGCGAAGCCGCCGCAATTGTGGAAAAAACTATAAAAACGATATATCCCCGTTATTATCCGTCCGGTGCTGTGCAGTTCTTTCTTGAATTGCACAAGATGCAGAGAATCAGGGCAGCAGCGGACAAAGAAGCAATCTATACTGCAGTAGTACAGGGAGTGACGGTAGGGACAGGGAGTATCCGGAGAAATGAGATTTGCAGGCTGTTTATTTTGCCGGAATATCAAGGCAGAGGGTATGGGAGCAGATTAATGGATCTGCTGGAAGAGATCGTTTTGAAGGAGTATCCGGCAGTGCGTATAGATGCGTCCTTTCCGGCTGAAGGAATGTATCTGAAACGAGGGTATCATATTGTTTCTTATGAAAAGATTGAAACAGATAATGGCGACTTTCTCTGCTATCATGTTATGGAAAAAACAGACGGAGGGAAGGAAAGGCCCGTCAAGAGAATACAAAATGAAAAAGCCGGTAAATAAAAAGTTTGTAAAGTGGACTGAAAAATGCCTGTGAGGGCGTCTTTCAGTCCATTTTGTTATCCGCAGTTATAAAATGGGAGCGGAACATGTTTTAAGTGATTGACATGTAATACAAGTTTTTGTATAATAGTTATTGACCCAAAGTCAATAACTATTGAAAGGAGGAAACAAGTTGGCAAGACCAGTGAAAAAGCAGCCTGAACAATGGAAAAAAGAGATTTTGGATGCGGCGAAAGAACTGTTTTTATCAAAAGGATACGAAGATACTTCTGTTCTTGACATTATGGAGCGGGCGCAGGGTGCAAAAGGGATGTTTTACCGATTCTTTCAGAGTAAGGAGGAAGTTATGCATGCTTTGGGAGACCGGATGTTTTTTGAAAATAATCCTTTTGAGGCGGTAAGAGGGCGCTCGGATTTGAACGGCCTGCAAAAGATTCGGGCGGTGCTTGGATTTGACAGGGCTGATAAGGAACGGGAGGCTGTCAATACGCAGGCGGTCCCGATTCTTAAGGATATACGCATATTGACAGCTGCCGTTGATGCAAACAGGCGGGTGCTCACTCCTATGTGGTTTGAGCTGCTTGAAGAAGGCAGGCGTGACGGCTCCATTCAGACAGAATATACGAGGGAGCTTTCCGAATTGCTTCCTCTCGTTAATTTTTGGATGATGCCGTCCATATTTCCTGCTGATGCAGGAGAAATCCGGCATAAATGCCAGTTTGTTGCAGAAGTCCTTGCAGCGCTGGGACTTCCGGTTATAGAGGAGGATATGTACGAGAGAGCCGAAAAGATATTGGGAGCCTTTGCGAAAGAGAGGAGTGAATAATCTGTGGAGCAAAAGCTGTTTACAAAAAATTTTATGCTTCTTGTATTGGGGCAGATAAGTTCGTTGTTTGGGAATTATATATTGAGACTGGCTTTGTCAATGTATGTGCTGGAGGAGACAGGGTCGGCAGCCGTGTTTGCCGGCATTCTATCTGTTGCAGCAGTTCCCGCAATTGTCTTATCGCCCTTTGGGGGGATTCTTGCTGACCGGGCGGATAAGAGAAACATTATGGTGGCGCTGGATATGCTGACCGGAATAACGGTTTTCTTCGCGGCGGTTTTTTTGTATGGCGGCCGCGGGCTTGGCGTAATCAGCATATTGCTTGTGCTGCTTTCTGTATTTGGGGCATTTGAGACACCCACCGTTCAGGCATGTATTCCGAGTATGTTATCAGGCGATAATATCGTTAAGGGAAATGCGGTGGTAAACCAAGTGGCATCGTTGTCCTACTTGACGGCGCCTATGCTGGGCGGCGTGCTGTATGCGGCGGTTGGCTTGAAGCCTGTCATGTATGCAAGTGCCGGATGTTTTTTCATTACGGCATTGTTTGAGTGTTTTATAGAATTAGGGGTTCAGCCAAAAAGGTGCAGAGGAAATATTGTGTCTGTTGTAAAGTATGATTTTTTAACTAGTATCAGATTTATAACGAAAGAGCGGGCGGATATTTTGAAAATGCTGCTTTTGGCTGCGTTGTCGCGTTTCTTCGTGATGGGAGTCACGTTGGTGGGGCTTCCGTTTATTGTGCGGTCGATACTTGGATTGGATGCAAAGTATTACGGTGCGGCGGAAAGCATGCTGGCGGTGGCTACTATTCTGGGAAGCATTGCCGCAGGATTTCTTACGGGCAGGCTAAAATCCGGAGGGCTGTCTGTTGTACTTTCAGCGATTGGCATATGTATAATTCCTGCCGGAGCCGCATTCCTTTTTCCGCTTAGAGCCGTTGTAACATATGCCGTTATTGTGGCCGCTTTTTGCGGAATGCAGATTGCAATCAGCATTTTTTCAATATTTGCAGTGTCTATGATTCAGCAGAATACGCCGGAACACTTGATTGGAAAGGTGATGGCCTACACATCCGCCATCACTATGTGCGCCCAGCCGGTGGGACAGATGGCGTACGGTTTTCTATTTGACTGCTTCAGGCAGGATGTCTATCTGGTGTTGATACCCACGGGCGCTGTTGTATGCCTGCTTGGGCTGCTTTCTGCGGAACGGTATGATTGAAACGGGATTCCCAAATCATGCAGCACAGACATCGTTATCTCTGCCGCCTTGCTTCCGCTGGCATTCTTATCTGCATTGATGTGTGCGGCAAAAAAGAAAGTACGGTTCGAAAATTCGCCAAAACCGACGAACCATCCGTTTACATCCTGATTATCTACACGTCCGGTTCCGGTCTTTCCGTAAATGTGTCCGGATTCGGATGATGAAAGGCAGATAGCTTCCTTCACGGCGGATATATTTTCAGAATCAAAACCGAAGCTGTTGTTATGAAGTTTTCGTAATAGCTGCACCTGTTCTACCGGAGATATCTTCAAAGAGGATTCCAGCCAATAGGCAGGAAAGGTGCCGCTCATATTTTCATTGCCGTATCCGATTTGCTGAAGATACCTGCGGACGGAAGCGGCGCCGAGCTGTTTGTCCAATGTCTGGAAGTACCAGTTCACAGAAAAGCGCATTGCAGACGTCAGAGTATGGCTGGTATTCCATGCCTCAAATGGATAAGCTTTTTTGTCCCATGCGATAAAAGAGTTATCCGGTGTTATGATGCCCTCCTCCAGAGCGAACAGGGCGTCATATATTTTGTACGTGGAATCCGGCGCAGAGCGCAGGGTGGCATGATCCATATTATGTATTATCCACGTATCCTTTTCTAAGTCGTATAAGAC
>CAJTUQ010000023.1:6052-9945 GCA_910579335.1 uncultured Dorea sp.
TCTCCGAAGGAATCGGAAAAGTCCGCATAAGAAATATTTTCACGGGAATTGTTCCATTGGAAGCGGCTTTCTCTAGCGGCATTTGCGGAAATAAAAGGTGAGAGGCTTAGGAGCATACATGCGGACAGCAAGAATGCAGCCATGCTTTTCATCTTTTTTCTCAAAGTCGTATTTTCATACGAAACGATATTTTTAATACGCCGTTCTATCTGCTTTTTATTTCCGCTAAGACCGGCGGCGAATGGAAACGCAGATAGGGAAATGCTTTCTGCATAGTTAATAAGGGCGTATCCGTAATCTTTGATTTCAGACTCATCAAGCATATCCAATACGGAAGTGTCACAGGCGATTTCCCTGTCATTTCTCATCTCTTTCAGTGCAAACCAGACAAAAGGATTGAACCAGTAAATGATTCCGGCAAGATTCATAAGATGCCCGGTCAGAGTGTCCTTATGTTTATAGTGCTGCAGCTCATGCAGAAGAATATACCTTATATATCTTATCGGAACCGGGCGAAGTCCGTCCGCTCCAGCAGAGCAAGAATCGCAGTGCGTCCTGTTATAGGCTGAAATCAGATGGAGCGGCAGATAGATGCCTGGTCTCAGAAATCCTGTAACGACAGGAGAGTTTAAGAATGCAGCCGTATAGACGGGAATGTCTTTTGATATTTTCATCTCTGCCAGACAGTGAAGATATAATCGGCGGATTTCCGGATTTTGAAGGGGAAGAGCAGATTTTTTCACCGAATACAGATGGAGGGATGCTCTAAATACTGACAGAGCCGTCGCAAACATGCCGCATATCCACACCGCTGACAGAACGTATCCGGTAAGGGGCGTGGTTTTGCTGTTTATAGAAAGAGAAAAATCATTTAACCAGACGGAAGCGTCATTTGCGGATATGTGCGGGGCACTTCCTGCTTCCGTCCTAAAGATGGAAATAGGACTGCCTAAAAAGTATCCGAGCTGAGAGAGGATATTGGGAAACCTGCTTAAACCGGATGGTAGAAAAGGAACCGTCAAAAGACCGAGAAGGACAAACCACAGATGGTAATGCATCCGGCAGGACAGGGTGTTCTTGAATATCCGCTTGGCGGCCGAAAGGATTCCGATAATGCCGGTGATTATGAGGTTGCATACTAAAAAACGCAGGATAAATGCGGTCATGTTACTTGTCTCCTTTTTCGGGTCTGCCGGATAGAAGGGCGCGCAAGTGCTCGATTTCCGCATCGGACAACTTATCGTTTTCTATGTATGCAGACAGCATGTCAGAGAGATTCCCGTTGTAAAAGCGCGCCAGAAAAGAATGGCTTTCCTGGCTGATATATTCGCTTTCCTTTACAGTCGGAGTATATACAAATACCCGGCTTGATTTTTCATAAGTGAGCGCACCTTTGGTTACAAGGCGTTTAATCAGTGTCTGTATAGTTTTGGGCTTCCAGTTTGTAGTCTGTAATAGTTTTTCGGTTATTTCATTGGTGCTGATCGGGGCATGTTTCCATACGATTTTCATCACTTCAAATTCAGCTTCAGAAATCTGCGGTAAATGTTTCATTTCCAATTCACTCCTTAAATCTTACGAATGTAATAAGAATAGTATAGGTGTTATTTTTTGAGATGTCAATTTAAAAAATGCTGATTTAAGTGTCCGTAACAGATAATAGCTATAGCTGTGCAGATTGTTAACTTGAAAAATAATTAAGTTGACAATCATTTCCTGCTGTTATATAGTTGTAGAAAATGGATGAACGGATATTGGCGGCCAAATGACAGGAGGAATTAATTTTATGGAAACAGCGGCAGTTAAGAAATTATCAACGAAAAATCTAGTGCTTTGCGGGATGTTTACGGCATTGACGGCAATCGGGGCATTTATTCAGGTTCCGGTTCCTTACATGGATTATTTTACATTACAGTTCTTTTTTGTATTGCTTGCCGGATTGGTGCTGGGGGGCGGTAAAGGGGCGCTGTCAGTCGGATGTTATGTCCTGCTGGGGCTTATCGGTCTTCCGGTGTTTGCCGCAGGAGGAGGAATCGGGTATGTATTAAGGCCGAGTTTCGGCTATCTGCTGGGATTTATCGTCACTGCCTTTGTGACGGGAACTTTAAGTGAACGATGGAAGAAAAGCCCTAAAAATTATTTTCTTGCTTGCCTTGCTGGGTTTGCTGCCACTTATGCAATCGGCATAGTTTATAAATATATGATTCTTAATTTTTATGCGGATACTCCGGCGACGTGGGCGATAGTGCTTTTATCCTGTTTCCCGTTGGATATGCCGGGGGATTTTATCTTATGTATTTTAGCGGCGGGTTTGGGATACCGTTTGAGGAAAGCCGGATTGATGGGAATCGTTTTGGAGGGAGAATGATATGGCATTAGCGGATACATTGAAAAAAAAGGTATTGAGCGGTAAGGACGTATCAAAAGAAGAAGCGTTGCCGTTGTATGGCGAGCCGCTTGAGGAACTCTGCCAGGCGGCGGATGAGATAAGAAAATATTTTTGCGGAGACGGATTTGACATTTGTTCGATTATTAATGGGAAAAGCGGAAAATGCACTGAAAACTGTAAGTATTGCGCACAGTCCGCATATCACAATACCGCCGCAGAGGAATACCCTCTGCTGGAAACGCAGGAAATTGTACGTCAGGCAAAGTACAATGCCGACAGAGGAGTGCTCAGGTATTCTATCGTAACATCAGGGCGTGCATTAAGCGATTTTGAGGTAGGAAAGATGTGTGAAGCGATTTGTGCAGTCAGGAGAGAGGTGGGTATCGAGGTCTGTGTTTCCTTTGGGCTTTTAAATGAAAAGCAGTTCAGAAAAGTGAAGGATGCTGGCGCATCCAGAGTACATAATAATCTTGAGACTTCCCGGAAAAATTTTCCCAATATCTGTACGACGCATACATTTGATGATAAGGTGGCGGCAATAAAGGCGGCAAAAGCGGCGGGGCTTTCTGTGTGCAGCGGCGGTATCATGGGATTGGGGGAGACCAATGAGGACAGGGTAGATATGGCGTTTTCTTTAAAAGAGTTAGGAATAAAAAGCGTTCCGATTAATATGCTTAATCCGATTGCCGGAACTCCGTATGAGAATAATCAGAAACTTACGGAAGAGGATATGAGACGTATCACTGCAATTTACCGCTTTATTCTTCCGGATGCGTCCATCCGGCTGGCAGGAGGAAGAGGGCTTATGCCTGACAAAGGAGAGGGATGTTTCCGGTCAGGGGCAAATGCGGTAATATCCGGGGATATGCTCACTACCTCAGGATATACGATAGAATCAGATATGGATATGATTCACAGGCTGGGATATCAGGCGGTGCTGTGCAATGGGTAAAGGGCTGTTTGTGACTGCGACAGGGACTGATATGGGTAAAACGTATATTACGGCACTGATAGTTAAAAAGTTGAATGAGGCGGGATATCGGGCCGGATATTATAAAGCGGCTCTTTCAGGGGCAGAGAGTATCGGGGAGAGCGATGCAGGATATGTAAAAAAAACAGCGGGCATTACCCAGCCGGATGAAACCCTTCTTTCTTATCTGTACAAGACGGCGGTGTCTCCGCACCTCGCGGCTAAAATAGAAGGGAACCCTGTGGATATGGAGACGGTAAGAGCAGGGTATCTCTATGCTGCCGGGAAGTATGACTACGTGACGGTTGAGGGGAGCGGCGGAATCGTATGCCCGATCCGGTGGGATGACAGAAAAAAAATACTTTTGGAGGATTTAGTAAAGCTTTTGGGACTTCCCGCCATTATTGTGGCGGATGCAGGTCTTGGAACGATTAATTCGACCGTGTTGACAGCAGAATATCTTAGAAATCGAAATATAGAGACAAAGGGTGTGATTATAAATAATTACAGCGGGGGAATCATGCAGAAAGATAA
>CAJTUQ010000023.1:10002-11898 GCA_910579335.1 uncultured Dorea sp.
CAGAGGGGGATGCAGCGCTGAGCGTGGATGCAGGGCTGCTTGCGTCATTTTATCAATAAAACCGTTTACCATTCCAAATGCAAGATATTATTGAAAAATGTAATATCGCATTGAAATGAAAATAGGCCGGAAGTATAATAAAAAGAAGTAAAATTATATAGGCGAGGGATGGCATATGGGCAGTAAAACTACAAGAAAAAAGAAAAAAGCAGCAGCAAAAAAAGCTGTGGCGGTAAATTCGGAGACACAGGTAAATAAAAGGAAAAAGATGACAGATGTAAATGCACCGGCGGAAAAAGAGGCTGAAGCAGCGGCTGTCAAGGAACAGGAAGAAAAAGAGGCCGAAGCGGTAACGGATGCTAAGGGACAGGAAGAAAAAGAGGCCGAAGCGGTAACGGATGCTAAGGGACAGGAAGAAAAAGAGGCCGAAGCAGTGACGGATGTCAAGGAACAGGAAGAAAAAGAGGCCGAAGCAGTGACGGATGTAAAGGAACAGGCTGAGACACAGAGGCCTGACGTGCACGATCAGGACACAAGAGATGCCGCATTCGTGAAACGGTTTGAGAGACATCTGGACGAGCTGAAATGGCTTTATATTGAGCTCTATGAAAATGATTCTATGTTTGCTGAGCTTTGTGATAATCTGTACCGTTTTTATGAAGAGAGAAAAAAGGATTTGAAAAAGCTTGACTGTGAGAGAGAAGCCGACCCGAACTGGTACAAGAACAACGACATGCTCGGAATGATGCTTTATATTGACAATTTTGCGGGAAATATGAAGGGGGTTAAGGAGAAGCTTGATTATCTGGAGAAATGTAATGTAAATTACATTCACTTGATGCCGTTCCTTGATACGGTAGAGGGACGTTCCGACGGCGGATATGCGGTGGCGGATTTCCGCAAAGTACAGGAAAAGTTAGGGACGATGGAGGATTTGGAGGATTTGACGGCGGCCTGCCATAAAAAGCATATGAATGTATGCATGGATTTTGTTATGAACCATACTTCACAGGATCATGAATGGGCAAAGCGGGCGCGTCAGGGAGACGGCGAGTACATGAGCCGTTATTTCTTCTTTAATAACGATACGATTCCGAAGATGTATGAGCAGACTGTGCCGCAGGTATTTCCAACGACTGCTCCGGGCAACTTCACATGGCTTCCGGATGCGGGACATTTTGTAATGACGTCGTTCTATCCGTATCAGTGGGATTTGAACTACAGAAATCCAAGAGTGTTCAATGAGATGATGTATAATTTCCTATATCTTGCCAATAAGGGAATTGATATTATACGTATTGATGCGGTTCCGTATATTTGGAAAGAGCTTGGGACGCAGTGCAGGAATCTAAAACAGGTACATACGATTGTCCGTATGATGAGAATTATTAGTGAGATTGTGTGTCCGAGCGTACTGCTTCTTGGAGAAGTGGTTATGGAGCCGGAGAAGGTTGTTCCATATTTCGGAACGGTAGAGAAGCCGGAATGCCATATGCTGTATAATGTTACAACGATGGCTACGACATGGCATACGGTGGCGACAAGAGACGTAGGGCTGCTTAAGAAGCAGCTTGATATTGTAAATGGCCTGCCGAAGGAATATGTGTTCCTGAATTATCTGCGCTGCCATGATGATATCGGATGGGGGCTGGATTACGGGACGCTTCTGACAGAAGGAAAAGGAGAGCGTTCCCATAAGCAGTATTTGAATGATTATTTCCAGGGGCTTGCCGGAGACAGCAACAGCAGGGGCGAGCTTTACAATGCGGACCCGGTCAGCGGGGATGCCAGATTCTGTGCAACGACAGCTTCTATGTGTGGAATTGAGAAGGCGGGCTTCGAGCAGGATGAGGCGGCGATGGAGCGTGCAATACGGTTTGACGTGACACTTCACGC
>CAJTUQ010000023.1:12003-17070 GCA_910579335.1 uncultured Dorea sp.
TAAAGCGGATGATTCCCGCTATCTCCACAGAGGGAAGATGAATTGGGAGAACGCTGCGAAGGCAGATAATCCTGAAACGGTAGAGGGCAGGATGTTCCAGAGCCTTGGAA
Organism: uncultured Dorea sp.; assembly: GCA_910579335.1. GTDB lineage: Bacteria > Bacillota > Clostridia > Lachnospirales > Lachnospiraceae > MD308. Next base: position 12,114 of record CAJTUQ010000023.1, read on the forward strand.
GGCTTGAAAAAATCCGCAAGAGTGAAAAAGCGTTTGTCTCCTATGCGGATTCATGGACAATTGACACTTGGGATGCTGGCATTCTTGGAATGGGAAGGTATTATGACGGAGATAAGATTATCGGCCTGTTTAATTTCAGTGAATACGATCGTATTGCGTGGGTGAATGAGACGGACGGAATCTATGAGGATATTCTTACCGGACAAATCGTGCAGCCGGTGGCGCTGAACGTGCCGGCTTACGGTTTCTATTACTTGAAAAAAATCAATTAGTGCAGCAGGAATGAAAACAGCAGCGACAGGAAAGGGAAGTTAAATAACTATATGTTGAAAAAAGAGTGGAAAGGTACAATTGAATTGAAAAATAAATTGAAAAAGATACTGCGGATTTTCGTTTTTGCCGCTGCTTTGGGATTTTCCGTATTTATAGGAATCAATGGATTTGTGAAAGTATCGGCGGGAAAGCAAATCGTAACGATGGAAAAGCTTAAGAAGGAGCAGGAGGAAAGCGAAAGTAAAGCAGAAAAAGCCAAAACAAAGAGTCGGTTTGACGCAGTGTTAGTATTAGGAGCGCAGGTGAAGCCGGACGGAAGTTTAAGCAAGATGCTGAAGGAGCGTCTTGATACGGGGATATCTATATACAATGCAGGACTTACAGACCGCATGATTATGAGCGGCGATCACGGAAGAGAGGATTATGATGAAGTAAACGCCATGAAGGACTATGCAGTCAGCCAAGGGGTGCCGTCTGAGTGCATATTTATGGATCATGCAGGATTTTCCACTTATGAGAGCATGTATCGGGCAAAGAAGATTTTTGAGACAGACCGTCTTGTCGTGGTTACCCAGAAATATCATATGTACCGTGCGCTTTACGATGCAGGAGCTATGGGAATCGATGCCAAGGGAGTAACCTGTGATACAAAGGTGTATCGTGGAGATAAATACCGGAAGCTCAGGGAGGCGGTGGCAAGGGTTAAGGATGTAGGCTATACAATCGCAAAACCCAAGCCGGCCTATCTTGGAGAAGTGATACCTGTAACAGGAAACGGAGATGTGACGAATGATAAACCTTCCGTATCACTCGACTAATTTTTTAAAGCTTTCCAATGACTGACCCATTGACATGCGGACGCGTGGAAGCAGGAGCGGATGATCGCCCGGCTTTGCGCGTCCGTATTCTGTCGTGACGGCGCATTTAAAACCTGCGTCTTTTACTGCCTGCACGCAGTTGTCATTGTAATCGCCGTAGGGATAGGCAAAGGCATCGTTATTGCCGCCGATTTTAATGGACTTTTGTAAATCGGCGACTGCCTCGTCATGGTCCATAACGGGGAAGATACCCCCGTGCCCGATATTGCCGCCTCCGCGGTGCATATTGTAGGAGTGGGACTGGAATGTCATGTATTCACTGGCGTATTTTTTCACTTTCTTTTTTCCGTCAATATTGCCGATGAGGAAAGAGGTGACAGGTACTTGATACTTTTCAAAGAGCGGTACCCCTAAGTCAAGAAAGCTATAAGCTCCATCGTCAAAAGTTAGCACGACGCTTTTTTCAGGGAGAAGCAGACTGCCCTCCACATATTTTTGCACTTCCTCCCATGTGGGGAAATAATAGTCGTTTTCTGTCAGGTATTGAAGCTCTTCCTCCAGGGCGTGGACTTCAATAAAGTTACTGTTCAGCTTATCTTTAGGAGGATGATCTTTGTCATATACATAGTGGTACATGCAGATGGCAAGGCCGTTTGTCTTGTGGTTTTCTTCCGTCGCCGTATTTTGGGCCGTCTGAATATCCTTGTTTACAGAAGTCCCGGCAGTACCGGCATCTTCTTCTTCCTGCTGACTGTTGGCATCCTCCTGGGGAATCTGTTCCTCCTGTACGGTCTGCGTTGCATCTTCTGCTGATTTTGTACTGCTCTCGGTCTCTGCCGGTTCGGTATCGCTCCCGGTCTGTGCCGCTGTTTTTGCTTCCTGAGCTTTTTGGGCATCGTCCTCCCTTTTCTGCTTGATAAAAATACCGCCTAATACGGCAAGGAGAAGGATGAGCACAACGAGCATCATTCGGCTGATGCGTCTGTATCTGTGCTTTTTCGGACTGATATAAGCTCTTTTATGTTTCATGGCATGCTCCTCTTTCAGAAATGATTTGTGCCGGAAACCACTTCCGGCACCAACATCATTATAGCATATTAAGCAGGCGCCTTACACCTGAAAGCGTTACGGTTTCCTTACATTTACTTTAAGAAAATGTGAATCAGACGGTTGTTAATCTTCCGGTACGGCTGGTAGCGCATAGGAAGGTCCAGCCATGTCTTTTTGTCCACAATACTCTTATAGTGGGAAAAGGTATCAAATCCGGTTTTCCCGTGGTAGGAGCCCATGCCGCTTGCTCCAAATCCGCCAAATCCCATTTCGCTTGTAGCCAGATGGATAATTGTGTCGTTAATGCATCCGCCGCCGAATCCGCACAGGGAGGTCACTTTTTTAACGGCGTTTTTGTCGGAAGTGAACAAGTAAAGTGCCAGCGGGTGAGGCATGGAGTTGATATTTGCAATTACTTCGTCCAGAGTGTCATACACAAGCACCGGCATGACAGGACCGAAGATTTCCTCCTGCATGATGGCGTCGCTAAAGGTCACTCTGTCCATTACGGTGGGCTCGATTCGAAGAGTCTGACGGTCGAAGCCGCCTCCGCATACGATTTTGGATTCATCCATCAGTCCGAGGATTCTGTCAAAATGTTTTTCGTTGATGATTTTTCCATAATTTTTATTGTCCAGAGGATGAGCGCCAAACTGCTTCTTTATCTGCTGTTTTATGGCCGCTGCAAGTTTATCCTTTATCGTGCGGTCGCAGTAAATATAGTCCGGTGCAACGCAGGTCTGTCCGCAGTTTAAATATTTCCCGAAGACGATTCTTTTTGCAGCCAGCTTTATGTTGGCGCTTTTGTCTACGATACACGGACTTTTTCCGCCAAGCTCAAGCGTGACAGGGGTCAGGTGTTCGGAAGCTTTTCGCATCACTTCTCTGCCGACGGACTGGCTTCCGGTAAAGAAAATGTAGTCAAAATGTTGATTTAGCAGGCAGGTGTTCTCGGCGCGCCCGCCGGTAACAACAGATACATATTCCCTGCTGAAGCACTCTTCAATAATCTTTTCTATCATCCTGCTTGTGTGCGGCGAGTAGGCGCTGGGTTTCACAATTGCCGTATTCCCGGCGGCAATGGCGTCGGCCAGAGGTTCCATTGTCAGCATAAACGGGTAATTCCAAGGGCTCATAATGAGTACGACCCCGTAGGGAGAGGGCTTTTTATAGCTTCGTGAATGGAACTGTGCAAGCGGGGTTGGAACGGTTTTTTCTTTTGAAAAAGAAAAGGTGTGCTTTATCATATAAGATAGTTCGCTTAAAGTCATTCCCGTTTCGCACATGTAGCTCTCAAAATCGCTTTTTCCCAAATCTTTTTTAAGAGCTTCGTGTATTTCGGACTCATATTTTATAATACATGCCTTGAGTTTTTGTAAAGCATTAAGCCTTGCTTCCACCGGCAGGGTAGCTCCTGTTCGGAAATACCTGCGCTGCGTAAGGACAAGCTCTTTAATATCATTTGCATTCATAGACGGGACCTCCTTTTTATCATTGTTCCTGCGGCCGGTTTAAATCTCCTGCTGTATCATCCATCAGCTGATAGTAAAATGTCTCAAGCTCTGATTTATCCATTAGGACTGGCACTGGGTAGAGCGGATTTGCTTCTTTGTCGGCATAATGTGCAAGCTTTGGAATATCTACGTCCTGAATCTCCGGTATGTGGATTCCGATGTTAAAGCGCTGCTTCATATCTTTAATTGCCTGTATAAATGCGGACGCAGATTCACCGACAGGGGTTTCAGGAGTGGAAATGCCTGCCCCAACAGCTAGTTTGTGCAGTTTTTTGTGTATGCGGCTTCCGTAGGATTCCAGAACGAGAGGGAGGATTACCGCATTAGCAAGACCGTGCGGGACATTGTACTCTCCGCCGAGGGAGTGTGCAATGGCATGGACGTAGCCGACATAGGATTTCGTGAATGCGCAGCCCGCATAGAAGGAGGCGTGAAGCATATTTCTTCTGGCATCCACATTTTTGCCGTCATTGTATACGATATCAATATTATCAAAGATAAGACGCACCGCTAAAAGAGCATTCTGCCTGGTACCGTAGGTTGTGGAATTTCCGATAAAGGCTTCCACGGCATGAGTCAGGGCATCCATTCCGGTGGAGGCTGTAATTGATGGCGGAAGACTTACGGTTACTTTTGGGTCGAGTACGGCATATCTTGGAATCAGGGGGAAGTCATTAATGGCATATTTGTGTCTCGTCTTGGCATCAGTGATGACTGCGGCGAGGGTCGTCTCGCTTCCGGTTCCGGCAGTGGTGGGGATTGCGATGAGAAGAGGAAGCCTTTTTCGTACTTTCAGGATTCCTTTCATCTTGGAGAGAGGCTGCTTTGGCTTTGCAGCTCTTGCTCCTACGGCCTTTGCGCAGTCCATACTGGAGCCGCCTCCAAATCCGATAATGGCAGTGCAGCCGTTTTCACGGTAAATGTCGAGAGCCTCGGCGACATTTTCCGTAGTCGGATTGGCAACCGTTTTGTCATAGATAAAATAGGGGATGTCATTATCGGTCAATACTTTTTCGAGTCTTCTTGTCAGTCCCAGTTTACGGATACCGGCGTCCGTAATAATAAGTACGCTGCCGCACTTCTTCTTTTTTAAAACATCAGGGATTCCTTTGACGCTTCCGATAATATCAGGCGTCCGGTAAGGTAAAAAAGGAAGTGCGATTTTAAATGCAGTCTGAAAAGTCCTGCAGTAGATTTTTCTAATACCTTTCATGTTGATATCCTCTCTTTAATTTATTGTTTTGCAGCCTTTACGTCTTTTGTTTCAAGACTCTTGCAGACCTTTTCCAAGTTGTCGGCGAT
>CAJTUQ010000023.1:17080-20537 GCA_910579335.1 uncultured Dorea sp.
TTTGAAAAAGTATGCGGTAGAAAATATCCCGCTCGGCGGGGGTAATACCCTGTCCGCCTGCGATAGTGGCATGTACGATGAGACTTGTCATCTTTTTCGCATACTGTCTGCCCTTCTTGGTAAGAAATGCTTTTGCGCGGTATTTTTTTGCTTCCTTTGCCGCATTTTTCTGCGTGTAAGTAATCAGCTCATTTTTTTCAAGGTCGGAAAGGATTCTTGATATGCCTGCCTTATCCTCTCTGCATTTGCCGCACAAATCGGCGGCCGTCAGACCGTTGGGATACTCGGACAGATAGTAGAGACACATGACATGTGTTCCTTTTAAACCGAGGGAATCCATGCGGCAGCGTTTGATTTTTTGTATGCTTTTGTATATCTGTGTTATGCCGCTTGTCAGGTATTCAAATCTGTCAACCATATCAGTAATACTCCTTACTAAAATGCAAGATGTTGATTAATCAACATTTAAACATATAGAATATATCAGTAACAGCAGAGTTTGTCAATGGAATAATCGTGGTGTATTAAGAAAAACAGGAGGGGCCTGTGGGAGATAAGAAAGGATTCAAATTTTTGCATTTTTTTTTGGCGCGGCTGTTCATCGAGATTTTGGCGGAACCTTACAGTGATTGTAAGTGGTTTTTGGAAAAGTCATTTGCTACAATAAAATTGTAAGAAAGAAGGAAGAATGAGTACTCAGACAGGAAGCTGACAGGAGGGAAGGTTAAATGAGCCGAAACAAGGTTTTAGAGGTGGAAAATATAATAAAAGTATACGGAAAAGGGGAGAACAGGACAGAGGCGCTGCGCGGAATCAGCTTTGACGTGCTGGAAGGAGAGTTCCTTGGTATTATGGGTCCCAGCGGTTCCGGAAAGACCACGCTTCTTAATAGCGTTGCCACGATGATTCAAGTGACGTCCGGGAATATCCGTCTTAAAGGGGAGGATATCTCTTCTTTCCGGGGAAGGAAGCTTTCTGATTACCGCGGGAAGGAAATCGGATATTTGTTTCAGGAGTTTGAACTGCTTGACAATCTGACGGCAAGAGAAAATATTATCCTTCCGCTGTCGCTTCACGGGATTGCAGGGAGAGAGGCAGAGACGATGTTTAAGAAGCTGGCGCGCCATTTTGATATTGAAGAGGAGCTTTATAAATTCCCGTCACAGATGTCGGGAGGACAAAAGCAGCGTGTGGCGGCCGCAAGAGCACTGATAGGAGAGCCTGACATCGTTTTGGCGGATGAACCGACAGGGGCGCTTGACAGCAGAAATTCCAAGATGCTTATGAATTGCCTGTCCGCAATAAATGCGGACGAGGGGAAAACGATTATGATGGTTACCCATGATGCAAACGCTGCAAGCTATTGCTCCAGGATTCTGTTTATACAGGACGGCCGGCTGTTCCATGAGCTGAGGAGGAATGTAAAGACGGAAGCCGCAGCGGAGTTTTATGAGCGGATTGTAACGGTTTTATCACAACTGGGAGGAGGGAGTGCAAATGTTCTTTAGGCAGATAAAACGCAACGCTGCGAAAAACCGGAAGAGCAACGGGCTGTTTTTTGGTTCTCTTGTGATTGCGGTTATCGCATTTTACACGCTTTTGTCTATGGATAAACAGGACGTTGTGAGGTTTCTAAAAACGATTGAGAGTGATGCGGTAAGAAAGCTTATGCAGTTGATTCCGATTGTATATGCGGTATCGTTATTTTTTGTCTTTTTCCTCGTCTACTTTGCATATCATTATCAGATCAATGAGAGGAAGAAAGAGTTTGGACTTTATCTGATGCTTGGAATGAAGCGGAGCAGGCTTTTTGCCATGCTAATCGGAGAGACGCTGCTAAACAGCATGTTTTCGCTGGCTGTCGGTATCCCTGCCGCGCTGTTGCTCACAGAGGCGATCAGCCTGCTTACCGTTAAACTGGCTGGACTTGGCATTATCGGGCATGAGGTGACGTGGTCGTTTGCGGCCGTCATAGAGACGGCAGTGGGTTTTGCGGCCGTACAGATAGCGGCCATGCTGATTTTATGCGTGAAGCTTGCACGTATGGAACCGGCCTGCCTTTTTAAGCCGGACGCGGCGGATACGCAAGGCATGACGGCTGAAAAGACAGGCCCAAGCAGCTTTGCCGCAGGATGCATCCTGCTTGGGGCGTCATATATTCTGGGAGTAGCGGTCTTTGGCAGTTTTGACGTCTTTAGTATCGTTCTTATACTTGTTCTTGGCACAGTCGGGACATTTTGTCTGTATCGGGGCGCTGGGGCGGTTATCGGGAGAAGGATTCGAAAGAAGGGCGCGGAAAAGTCAGGGCTCTATGTATTTACGGGACGTCAGGTACAGGAGAATGTCTTGTGCCAGTATAAGGTGATGGCAGTGTCAAGCCTGCTCCTTCTCATTGCATTATCCTGTGTTTCTTACGGAATTGGTACGGTGGTGAGTTCACAGGCAGTGACGGCAAAGACAACGGATTTTTCTATCCGGGACAATGAGGATGAGAACAAAGGAGATGTGCGCAAGGTGCTTGAGGGCAGGGAATGCGGGAAATACCTTTCAGAGTATTATCCGGTTTATCTTGGCATGTCGGATGCCGAGACCTGCGAGATTTCTTTAAATGGGCTTAAGGAGGCTGTCTGTTCGCTTAAAGGTGTGAAAAATAAAGGGATGCAGGATAACATTGTAGAATATATGGACACCAGCGGCGGATACGAGTATTTTATTGCGCAGTCCAGTTACAACCATATTCTTGAAGCGGCAGGAAAGGAAAAGATAAGTCTTAAGAAAAGGCAGATGGGATTTTTTACTTCCATGAAAGAATATCCGGAGCGTATGGATATATACCGCAGTGCACTGAAGAACGGGGCTTATATAGAAGTAGACGGAGAGCGGTTTGAGCTTTTAAAAGAAGTGTATTATGACAATGTAGTTGCAGACCGCCAGATAACGCTTGAAAAGGCATTTATTGTACCGGATGAGCTGTACCGGAAAATTGCTGCAGACAGGGATGCGCCGTTTTGCTATAATGTATTGCTGAAAAAGGAGCTGGCAGACAGGGAAGGGTATATGCAGACCCTTGAAAAGGTCTCTGAGATTTTCAGAGGGAATGGGCTGGTCTATGAGAGTTATCTTTCCGGAATCGGCAGGCGGCTGTTTTATACGGTGGCGGGAAGCTATCTTACGATTTATCTTGGAATCCTGTTTATGATTATAGCAAATACGTCTATTGCCTTGAAATATCTGATGCAGCAGCAGGCCAATCGAAAAAGATACCGCACCCTTTTGATGCTTGGGGCTGATATCGGGGATATCTGCCGTTCCTCGGCGAAGCAGATTTATTTGTTTTCCGGCATGGTTCTTGGGGCAGCATCGATAAGTTCTGTTTTTGCCATATGGTCAATGTTTCATGGCCTTATGCAGCTCCCCGAAGGAGCGTCGGTTAAAAATGTCCTGATTTTGACAGGAG
>CAJTUQ010000023.1:20547-23481 GCA_910579335.1 uncultured Dorea sp.
CTGTATTTGTTGCAACGCAGATGATTTATGTTATCATAGTAGAAAGAACAGGCCAAAGAGACATACGGAGACTGAATGCAAGATAAGGGAGACGAAAATTGAGTACAATTGTAATTGTTGAAGACGACAGTTACCTTAGGGAAGAACTGGAGCATACGTTTACGAAGGAGGGATACTTCACGGTAGGTATCTCTTCCTTCAATGAGCCGGAGAAAGAGATATTGGAAAATGAGCCTGACTTAATCATACTGGATATTAATCTTCCGGGAAAGTCAGGATTTGAATTATGTAGATGGCTGAAGATGCGGACGTCTGTTCCGATACTTATCCTTACGGCAAGGGACGCACTGACAGATGAACTGTATGCCCTGGGGCTGGGAGCGGACGAGTTTCTAACAAAACCGTGCCATCCGAAGCGGCTTGCGGCACGCACAGAGCGGCTTCTTAATACGTATAAAAATGTAAGGAACCTAGTGCGGGCGGGAGATGTTATAATGGATGCAGATACGTACAAAGTCACCTGTAAAAAGAAACATATTATGCTGCCTGAGACAGAGGGAAAGATACTTAAGACGCTTATGGAGCATTATCCTCATGTTGTCGGAAAGCAGGAAATTACGGCCATGCTTTGGGGCGGGGAAGAGTATGTAGATGAGAATATCCTTCAGGTAAATATGGCAAGACTCCGGAAAAATCTGGACAGAATCGGGCTGAAAAGCATTGTGAAGACAGTGAGGGGGAGCGGATATTGTCTGGAGGTGGTGAAACGGTGAAAAGGAAATGCGCCTATCTGAAAATGCGTGCGCATTGGCTGACACTTTTGCTTTTGAGCGATTTTTTCTTTCTGTTTCTTGTCTGGCTTGCAAATCCGGGAGCGGTAAAAATCTTTGCGGTTATTATGCTGCTCTATTCTCTTTTGACAGCAGCGGCTGGATATGTTGTTGACAAGGGAAAGGAAGGAGAGCGCCTCCTGGCGGCAGAAAAATTTCTGGAAAGACAAGGGGAAGGTGAGGAACAGGAGCTTTTGGCAGTGATGGACAGTGTTTGGCATCCGGTTATTAAGGAGACGGCCCGTCTTCTTAGAGAGGAGCGTATGTACAGCAGAGAGAGGCAGCAGGAGCTATTAAGTTATCAGGAGTTTATTGAGGCGTGGGTCCATGAGATTAAGACGCCCCTGTCCCTTTCGGAACTGGTTTTGGAAAACCGAAGAGATGAAATGTCTGATTATGTGTACCGCAGGATACAGCATGTGCAGCATATGGTACGTCTGGATGTAGAGCGTATATTGTACTATGCGAGGCTCTATGCGGAACATGTGGATTATAAATTTGACAAGCTCTTCCTGCGTGAGTGCGTGGACGAGGCGCTGGCGGACTTCTGCGAGGTTGCAGAGGAGAAATGTGTGGACGTACGGATAGAGACAGAGCCGGTATGGATTTTCAGCGACCAGAGAGCCCTCAAATTCCTGCTTTCCCAGATTTTTGGGAACGCTTTTAAATATACTAGGAAAGCAGGGGGAATCGTGGAGGTTTATGGATGGAAGGAGAAAGACGGGGAAAAGATACATCTTGCGGTCAGAGACAACGGAGAGGGTGTGCCGAAGGAGGATGTGCCATTCCTGTTTGATAAAGGATTTACGGGGAATCATCCCGAACGGCAGAAGGCCACGGGGATGGGGCTGTATTTTGTGAAAAAATACGCTGAGCTTTTGGGGATAGAGGTGAAGATAGAGGAAACTATAAATTTAGATTCCGGCTTTGGGATTGAGCTGGAATTTCCGATTGTTTTAGATTCGTAAACATTATAGTGTCATAAGAAATGAAAACATGAAAGGAGTTTGCGGATACGGCAAATTAAAAAGCATATGGATATTAAGGACTTGGAAATATTTCTGGCAATTGCACATGAAAAAAGTATAGCAAAGGCATCGAAGCGCCTCTATATGACCCCGCAGGGTATCAGTAAGGTGGTAAAGAATTTGGAACAGGAGATGAACTGCAGGTTGTTTATGCGGAGCAGTTTTGGAATGCTGCTGACAGAGAGCGGTGAGCGGTTTCTGGAATATGCAGAGAAAGATACAAAGAGTTATTATAATGTAAAAAATGATATATTACATATTGAGCAGCGCAGAAACTGCATGGTGGATTTGCTTTCGGCATATGGAATTTTAAGGCTGGTGACACCGGACTGTATTACGGCATTCCGCAGAGATTTTCCGGAGATTGAATTTCACTATCGGGAGTTTCCGGATCTTCAGGTAGAGCGTCTGTTTGCTGAAAAAGAAGGAAATGTCGCATTTTCTATCGGGAAATTTGATGAGACCTTGTATAAAGTAGTTCCGTTAGAGACGTTTCCTGTTAAACTCCTTGTGAATGAGAATCATCATTTGAGCGACAGAGAGAGTGTTACGATTAAGGATTTAGAAGGGGAGCCACTTTATATTGAAAGCAGCCAGTTTGTTATTTACCATCTGATTACAGATAAGTGCCGGAGGGCAGGATTTGAGCCGAATATCGTGTTTGAAACCAGCGGTTTCAGCCTGTGTCATAAGATGGTAAAAGCAAACAAAGGAATTTCCGTGACGGTGGATTTTGTGTATGACGATATGAGGGGAACGGGTATGAAATTACTTCCGTTTTCTGACGGTACCTATGAGTGGAATGCCTGTATGATTACCCGAAGGGAGGAATATGCGAATGAAGCTGTGCAGATATTTTTGCGGCATATCGAAGACTGGCTGGAAAAAATCAGGATTGGCGAGATTATAAGATAGGTTTTTGTGAGAGGTTTGGATTCACGAAAAGTTGACGGACTGAAACAAAAGGTTTCATAAAAGGCGGATTTTCTGCAGAATGGATAAATTCTAAAGACAGGAAGTCTGCTTTTTTTGTGAAAAATTTTTGGATTATAGACAAGGTAAATAGACGGGCATAT
>CAJTUQ010000023.1:23491-30915 GCA_910579335.1 uncultured Dorea sp.
GATTTTATCGGCATTCTTCCTATCGTTTATAATATTTACAGCTAAAAAAACAAAGGAGGAAAATCAAATGATGAATGTAAAAATCGGAGCAAAAGAGGTCAGTCTGAAAAAGCTGCAGAAGGATGCGGAGGATTCCTATAGGGGAGGTTTTTTCTGTTGTGAGGCTGTTATGGATGCAATACGTTCGAATTTCGAGATCGATGTTCCGAAGGAAGTAATCGGCATGGCATCGGCAATGTCAGTGGGAGCCGGGCGTTCAGGGTGTATGTGCGGAGCGTTAAACGGAGGCATCCTGGCACTTGGAATGGTATTCGGGAGGACTGAACCCTTAGGGCCGAAAGATCCGGACGTTAACAAATGCATGTCTTACTCGAAAGAACTGCATGATTGGTTTAAAGAGAATAATAAAAAGAATGCAGCGTGCTGCAGAATCCTGACGAAAGAGTTTGATATGGGAAAAGGAGAGCATAAGGAGCAGTGCATTTGGTTTACCGGACTTTGTGCATGGAAGGTAGGCGAAATCATGTGCCGTGAGCTCGGTATTGTAAATACGGATGAAGCGGCATAATTTTTCGGATACAGAAGATAATAAGAGAAAAATGAGGTATACGGCAATGAAAAATATAGTTCAGAAAGTATCAATTCCATTCTGCGGCGTTATGCTTGGAACGGCGGCGCTTGGAAATCTTCTGCAAAGCTATTCGGAAGGAGTCCGTTATGTCTGTGGTTTGTTTTCGGCATTCCTGCTTGTGCTGGTGCTCTTAAAGCTCGTACTTTTCCCCGAAAAGGTAAAAGAGGACATGTCCAATCCGATTCTGGCAAGCGTCGCAGGTACATTCCCGATGGCGCTTATGATTCTCAGTACTTACGTGAAACCGTTTATCGGGCGGGCGGCTTTTTATATCTGGATGCTGGCAATTATACTGCATGTGATATTGATTATATATTTTACCGTGAAATTTATTGTAAAGCTTCAAATGCCGAAGGTATTCGCAAGCTACTATATTGTATATGTAGGGATAGTTACAGCGTCGGTTACAGCTCCGGCCTATGAAAAGACGGGGATAGGAAGCGCAATATTCTGGTTTGGGTTTGTCTCTTTACTTATACTTTTTATTCTGGTTACTTACCGGTATTTGAAATTTAAAGAAATCCCGGAACCGGCGCGGGCGCTTGTCTGTATCTATGCGGCGCCTACAAGTCTTTGTATCGCCGGTTACGTGCAGTCAGTGGCATGGAAATCAAAGGCTTTCCTGCTGGGAATGCTTGCGGCGGCAACGATTCTGTATATTTTTGCACTGGTAAAGGCAATTTCGTTTTTGAAATTTCCATTTTACCCCAGCATGGCGGCCTTTACCTTTCCGTTTGTAATCAGCGCGATTGCAACAAAGCAGACGATGGCGTGTTTTGCCAATATGGGCAGTCCGGTTCCGGCGCTTAAAACGGCCGTATTGGTTGAAACAGGAATCGCAGTGGCATTGGTTGCATATACGTATGTGCGGTTTATGATGGCGCTCTTTGGCGGAAAAAAATAAGAAGATAATGAATCGCAGGTGAAAACTGCCGGGTATTTGAAGCCGGCAGTTTTTTTCATGACTTCTTCTATACAATTCATTTTTCCTAAAGTATAATTATATTCAAGAAAGAAAATATTTGTTACCTGCGGAATTTCTAATATTAAGAAAGGAGAGGAAGATGAAAGAAGACTACAAATCCCTGCCGGTTGTCGGGAAGCTGTCAAGGGGAGAGGAGACGGCGTGGCTCAATCCGAATAAAGTTCCGTTTGCTAAGAGCAGTCTTGAAATCGGCATGGCGGATATTGATGATGCCGCAGCAAGGCTTGAGAGATTTGCGCCATTTATTAAAAAGTGTTTTCCTGAAACGGAAAAGGATAACGGGCTGATTGAATCTGCGTTGGCATCGATACCAAAGATGAAGAGCCGTCTTGAAGAAATGTATGGAATCCGCATACCGGGAAGGCTTTTGCTGAAACAGGACAGCCATCTTGCGATTGCGGGCTCCATCAAGGCGCGCGGAGGTATCTATGAGGTGTTAAAGCACACGGAGGAGCTTGCAAAAGAGGCCGGGCTTATCAGTGCCGGAGATGATTATGCGAAGCTTGCGTCCCCGGAATGCAGGGAGTTTTTCGGCAAGTATAAGATTCAAGTGGGCTCGACTGGAAATCTTGGGTTAAGCATCGGAATTGCAAGCGCCGCAGTGGGTTATCAGGTGGTGGTGCATATGTCTGCGGATGCGAGACAGTGGAAGAAGGACATGCTTAGGAGCCACGGTGTAACGGTGATAGAGTATGAATCCGATTACAGCGTGGCGGTAAGAGAAGGCCGCCGGCTCTCCGACGAAGACCCGAAAAGCTATTTCGTAGACGACGAAAATTCCATTAACCTTTTTATGGGTTATGCGGTAGCGGCCAAGCGTCTGAAAAAGCAGCTGGATGAGCGCAAAATATCCGTGGACAAAAACCATCCGTTATTTGTCTATATACCTTGCGGGGTCGGCGGAGCGCCCGGAGGCGTAACCTTTGGATTGAAAGAGATATGGGGAGACGATGTGCACTGCTTTTTTGTGGAACCCGTGCAGGCTCCGGCGATGCTGCTCGGTATGGCGTCCGGGCTTCACAATAAAATATCCGTACAGGATATCGGGCTTACCGGCCTGACGCATGCCGACGGCCTGGCAGTGGGACGCCCGTCCGGACTTGTGGGAAAAGTGATGGAGCCCCTCCTTTCCGGTGAATTTACACTGTCCGATAAAAAATTATATGATTATATGCGGGCGCTTTTAGATACGGAAGAAATTTTCTTGGAGCCCAGTGCCTGTGCCGCCTTCGAGGGCCCTGCAGGACTGTTTTCCTATGAGGAAACGAAAAAGTATCTGAGGGAACAGGAGCTTGAGGCCGTTATGGAAAATGCTTCACATATCGCATGGGCCACCGGCGGCAGCCTGGTTCCCTGGGAAATCCGAAAGGAGTATGAAGAGACATACCTTGATTAGTACCATGCCGGAAAACGGCAATTTGTACAGAAAAAGGAACAAAATTAGGCTCAAGAACCACTAGACTTTTATGAGCCTTGGGACTATAATAATTATACACGTCAATTTATTGTAAATTGTATTATTTTTTAAGGAGGAACAACAAAAAATGGCAAGAAAAATGAAGACCATGGATGGTAATCAGGCAGCGGCTCACGCTTCATATGCTTATACCGAAGTTGCAGCCATTTACCCTATCACACCGTCATCTGTTATGCCGGAGCATGTAGATGAGTGGGCTACTGAGGGAAGGAAAAATATTTTTGGACAGACAGTCCAAGTAACAGAGATGCAGTCTGAGGCAGGAGCGGCAGGAGCAGTACACGGCTCTCTGGCAGCGGGCGCCCTGACGACTACATTTACAGCATCTCAGGGATTGTTGTTGATGATTCCTAACTTATATAAAGTAGCAGGCGAGCAGCTTCCGGGAGTATTCCATGTGTCAGCGCGTGCCCTTGCAAGCCATGCGTTATCAATTTTTGGAGATCATTCTGACGTATATGCATGCCGTCAGACAGGAGCGGCTATGCTCTGCGAGTCGAGCGTACAGGAGGTTATGGACTTGACGCCGGTTGCACACTGTGCAGCGCTGAAAGGCAAGTTGCCGTTCATCAACTTCTTTGACGGTTTCCGTACATCCCATGAGATTCAGAAGATTGAGACATGGGATTATGAGGATCTCAAGGAGCTTGTGGATATGGATGCCATTGATGCATTCAGAAATCATGCATTGAACCCGAATCATCCGTGCCAGAGAGGTTCTGCCCAGAATCCGGACATCTTCTTCCAGGCAAGAGAGGCATGCAATCCGTACTACGACGCTATGCCGGCTATCGTACAGGAGTACATGGACAAGGTTAATGAAAAGATCGGTACAGATTATAAGCTGTTTAATTACTACGGAGCGGCAGATGCGGAGAAAGTTATCGTTGCTATGGGTTCTGTATGCGACACGATTGAGGAGACAATTGATTACCTGATGGCAGCGGGCGAAAAGGTCGGAGTTGTTAAGGTACGTCTTTACAGACCGTTCTGCGCACAGGCACTTATTGATGCAATTCCGGATACTGTTAAGTATATCAATGTTCTTGACAGGACGAAAGAGCCAGGAGCACAGGGAGAGCCATTATATCTTGACGTTGTATCTGCATTAAAGGGCAGCAAGTTCGACGCGGTTCCGATTAACAGCGGACGTTACGGCTTAGGCTCCAAAGATACCACACCTGCGCAGATCGTTGCGGTATTCAACAATACGGAGAAGGCAAGATTCACGATCGGTATCGAAGACGATGTGACCAATCTTTCCCTCGCAACAGGCCCGGCACTTGTTACGACTCCTGAGGGAACGATTAACTGTAAATTCTGGGGGCTTGGCGCGGACGGAACCGTAGGTGCGAACAAGAACTCTATCAAGATTATCGGCGACAACACAGACATGTACGCACAGGCTTACTTTGACTATGATTCAAAGAAATCCGGCGGTGTTACGATGTCCCACCTGCGTTTCGGTAAGAAGCCTATTAAGTCCACATATCTGATCCGTCAGGCGAACTTCGTAGCATGCCACAATCCGTCCTATGTTGACAAGTATAACATGGTTCAGGAACTGGTAGACGGAGGCACATTCCTTTTGAACTGTCCGTGGGATATGGAAGGACTTGAGACGCATCTTCCGGGACAGGTGAAGGCATATATCGCTGACCACAATATCAAGTTCTATACCATCGACGGTATCAAGATTGGTAAGGAAATCGGTCTTGGCGGACGTATCAATACGGTACTTCAGTCTGCATTCTTTAAGCTGGCTGCTATTATTCCGGAGGAAGAGGCAATTGACCTTATGAAGGCTGCTGCAAAGGCTACTTACGGAAGAAAGGGCGACAAGATTGTACAGATGAACTACGACGCTATCGACGCAGGCGCGAAGCAGGTTGTAGAGGTAGCTGTTCCGGATTCATGGAAATCCTGTCCGGATGAAGGATTATTCTCACCAGAGGTTAAAGGCGGAAGAGAAGACGTTGTTAACTTTGTTAAGAACATTCAGACAAAGGTTAATGCACAGGAAGGAAATACACTTCCGGTATCCGCATTCAACGACTATGTTGACGGCTCTACACCGTCAGGTGCATCTGCATATGAGAAACGCGGTATCGCAGTTGACATTCCGGTATGGAAAGAAGAGAACTGTATCCAGTGTAACCGCTGCGCTTATGTATGTCCGCACGCAGTTATCCGTCCGGTAGCCCTTACAGAGGACGAGCTTGCGAAAGCTCCGGAAGGAACAAAGGCAATCGATATGATCGGCATGCCGGGCATGAAATTCACGATGACTGTATCTGCGCTTGACTGTACAGGCTGCGGTTCCTGTGCTAACGTATGTCCTGGCAAGAAGGGCGAGAAAGCACTTGTTATGGAGAACATGGAAGCGAATGTTGCATCCCAGGAAGTATTTGACTTTGGAAGAGCGATTGAGGTGAAACCTGAGGTTGTGGCTAAGTTCAAACCGGAGACCGTTAAGGGCAGCCAGTTCAAACAGCCGCTTCTTGAGTTCTCAGGCGCATGCGCAGGCTGCGGAGAGACGCCGTATGCGAAGCTGATTACACAGCTGTTCGGTGATAGAATGTATATTGCAAACGCAACAGGATGCTCCTCTATCTGGGGTAACTCTTCACCGTCCACGCCTTACACCGTTAACGAAAAGGGACAGGGTCCGGCATGGTCCAACTCCTTATTCGAGGATAACGCTGAGTTTGGTTATGGTATGCTCCTTGCTCAGAAGGCAATTAGAAAGAGATTGAAAGCAGAGATTGAAGAGGTTGCGGCAGCGGATGTTTCCGAGGAAATCAAGGCGGCATGCGGCGAGTATCTTGATACGTTCAACTGCGGCGCGACAAACGGAGATGCTACAGACAAATTAGTTGCGGCATTAGACGGCGTTGATTGTGATGTATGCAGAGACATTGTTAAGAATAAAGACTTCCTTGCTAAGAAATCCCAGTGGGTATTCGGCGGCGACGGATGGGCTTACGATATCGGATTCGGCGGCGTTGACCATGTACTTGCAAGCGGCGAGGATATCAACGTTATGGTATTCGATACAGAGGTTTACTCCAACACAGGCGGACAGTCCTCTAAGGCGACAAAGACAGGTGCGACGGCACAGTTTGCCGCAGGCGGAAAAGAGACAAAGAAGAAAGACCTTGCAGGTATTGCAATGAGCTACGGCTATGTATATGTTGCACAGATTGCTATGGGCGCTGACTTCAATCAGACGGTTAAAGCAATCGCAGAGGCTGAAAGCTATCCGGGACCGTCACTTATCATTGCTTACGCTCCATGTATCAACCACGGTATTAAGAAGGGTATGAGCAAGGCTCAGACCGAGGAGCAGTTAGCGGTAGAGTGCGGATACTGGAACAACTTCCGGTTCAATCCGGCTGCAGAGGGCGCGAAGTTCACGCTTGACAGCAAAGAGCCTAAGAAAGAAGAATATCAGGCATTCCTTGACGGAGAGGTTCGTTACAATGCATTGAAGAGAGCGAATCCGGAGAAAGCTGAGAGATTGTTCACAAAGAACGAAGCAGAAGCTATGGAGAGATATGCTTATCTGAAGAAGCTTGTAACTCTGTATGGAGAAGAATAAAAGTCCGTTCTCATAGTTTCAGTGAGATATCAGGGCGGCTGCTTTCGCAGCCGCCCTTTGCTGTGCTTTTGTATGATGGATGGTATTTATATCGGGTTTGGAAGTTGAGTGTCGTCAATCGTATATGGAAAAACCGTTATCTCAAAACGGTTTCTGTCCCCTCGGTATCTTGCCAGAGAATACTCGATAGGGCGGTCATATACGTTGTATCCGATGGAGGAAAAATGCTGTATCGGTTTTCCTCGTTCAATGTTCAGGTATTTTTCATCGTTTTTATCAGCTTCTATGGCTTCTACAATACGGTTTACGCGGAAAACAGAAGTTTCTTTACTCTGGTTCAGTATACTGTACAGTCTTTCTTCCTTAAGATTATGTTCCAGCACAAAAGAGCAGATGCAGTAAGGAAGATATGTTTCCAAAGTAACGATGGGTTCTCCGTCGGCAAGTCGTTTCCGGTAAAGATAAATTACCCGTTCGCCTTCCTTCAGCTGGAGATTTTTTGCCGTATCGGAATCAGCCTTAATAGTTTTAAAATCCAGAACTTCTGTACTGGGCGTCATTCCGGAGCGCAGAATCTGGTCGTTAAAGCTTTCAAGCTTTTTGATAAAATCCTGGCTGATTTTTGGCTGCGCCACAAAAGTCCCCTTGCTTTTTACCCGGTACAGCCATCCTTCCTGTACCAATTCAGTGATAGCCTGCCGTACAGTCGTACGGCTGATTAGGAAGTAAT
>CAJTUQ010000024.1:0-25013 GCA_910579335.1 uncultured Dorea sp.
TCAGGACTTCATTCTCCAGCTGGTATCCGCATACTCCATCGATAATATGAATCGGTTCCACACAAAGCACCATATTCTTCTTAAGAACCGTATCCTTATACGGATTGATGTACGGCTCTTCATGCAGAGTAAGCCCAAGTCCGTGTCCTACAAAAGCAATCGGTTCAAATCCCCATCCTGTAAATTCTTTTAAAAATTCATCATAGACATGTTTTGTGCTGACTCCCGGCCTGAGCCTTCGAATCGTATTGTCATGAGCCTTTACAACCTTACTGTAAATATTGATATGATGCTCTTTGAGCTCCCCTACGATTGCTGTCCTGCAGCAGTCACAATAATAATTATTTTTGATTCCCATCATGTCAACGCGGACAATATCGCCTTTTTTCATTACCCTGTCTGTCGGCGCCCCGTTAAGCAGGCAGCTTCTCTCCCCGGAGGCAACCATCGGCACGGACATTTTGTCTCCTCCAATGGCGTTAAACCCTTTTACCAAGACATTACCGTGTCAAAAGCTGTATAGATTACATCCTCGATGTCAGCGCCAAACTCTGTAATGCGGTCGATTTCAAACTGCATCTTTACAAGTCTCATTTCCTCATAGACAGCATCTGCATTCACGATCTGCGCATGCGGAAGTTCTTTTTTAATTTTCTCCATATCCGTCACAGGAAGATATGACAGCTCCATGCCAATCCGCTTGTTTTCCATCCCTAATTCCTTCAATTTCTCAATTGCAAGCAATATAGGGCTCTGCGTAAATTCATTATAGCTGGTAATGCTTTCCTTCGGCATCCAGCCTTCCATCTTTATCAGAGGTTCTTCTATATTAACGATTATAACTTCCGGGCCGCGTTCCATCGTAACAATGTGAATGACCTCGCGGCTTCTTACTGTAATCTGTGTCGGTATCTGTACTCCTGTTACATATGTAATATTTTCAGGCGTCATCGTCACTAACGCATCCAGGTTATATTCCTTCAGCATTGTCCTCTGCAATTCTGTAATTACTTTCATATTGTCCATTATCTTTTCTCCTTTTTCTTTTGGTTGAACACATTCTTTTTTGGTAGTACCAATTTGAGGAATAAAAATTATTTTATCATCGCATCTTCTATACTTCTGCGGATACTGACTAAATGTGCAGTATATGCCTGCTTCACCTCATTCACGTCGCCCGACCCAAAAGCATTTGCTATATGCTTATGCTCCTCCATAGACCGCACGATGCGCATCTGATCGGAAAAGAGTACATCACGTTCGTCATAAATATTTCCCGTTAACGCAACACATATATTTAAAAGAATGTCATTATCCGCCGCCTTGCGGATAATGTTATGAAATTCCAAATCATTTTTCAGAAGCTCATCATTGTTCATTGCCCGCTCCTGTGCCTGTCTGATACAGACTTTCAGTTCCTGCCGGACTTTGTTATATTCGTTCTCCGGAATCAGCTCAATCGCACGCAAATCCAATGCCTCTCTCACCGTGAGCATATTCAATATCTCTCCTCTGTGGGTAAAAAGCCAGAGAGCGCCTTCACGGTTTGGGTATACATCCGCTTTCCGGAGAAAAATCCCGCTTCCTCTGCGTATCTCTAATACACCCAGCGTCTGTAAAATCTTTAACGCTTCTCTCAGAGAATTACGGCTTACGCCCAGCTCCGCTGCCATCTCCCGCTCGGAAGGCAGTCTTTCTCCCACCGATACTCCTGCATATTGTATGTATTTTAATATCTTTTTTACATTTTCATTTTCATTTAAAAATACACCGTGCTGCATATACCCGCTCTTCCTTTAACTGCATCATTCTCAATGATTTCATTATATAGGAACTGCTAAGATATTTCAATTTATTTTTCACTCTCTCCGGCACCTCTAAGTATCCGCAATGGCTGCAATAACTACAATCTCCACTAAAATCTGAGGTCTTCCAAGAGCCGCCACCATACATGCCCTTGTCGGTTCATATCCTTTCTCTGTCCACGCATCCCACACGGCATTAAACGGCTGGACCATATCCTGTTTCGGCAGATATACATCCGCATGCAGGATATGTCTTTTGTCAGAACCATGCTGCCGGAGGATATTTTCTATCTTCTTTAGCACTGCCCTGCTCTGAGAAGAAATATCATCTCCCATCTCAGTGGCCGTCTGCCCGGACAAAAACAGCAGCTTATCATAACGAATCACATTATGATAGCGTCCATTGCTTTCAAATCTTTGAATCATTTTCTTCACCTCCTTTCTCTTTTCTACAATATGCGTCAATTAAAATGGAAACCCATATGCCAAAGTATCATCCGGATCTATTACAAGCTTATGGAACCCTGTAATATGTGCCGTACCGGTCAGAGCAGGTATCGCTCCCGGATATTTCCCTACATGTACGGGCCTGACAATCCGCGCAGTAAACTTTCCCCCCGTCAGACTTTCTTGGGAAAATTCATCCCCTTCCTTAAGCGCTCCCTTTACAAATTCCGTAACCGCCCTTGCACAAGTTCCCGTTCCGCAAGGAGATCTGTCTACCCCCGGAAGAAATACATTCGCACTTCTTGCGTCCACATCCTCTCTCTCCGTCTGCTTTGAATACCAATGAATCTGCGCAATTTCGTTAATCTCCGGTTTTTCCGGATGGATAAATCCTATTTCCGCATTCACCCTGTCTTGCACAAGCTCTGATATCCTCAAGATATCCAAAAGATTTTCCGGCTTCAGCACAAGGTTAAACTGCTCGGCATTAACCAGAGCAAAGCTTCCCCCTCCATACGCAACATCAACCTCTATATTCCCGAATCCTTCAAAATACAGAGTGCTTGTTTTATATAAAAAACAAGGAATATTCTCGAATGTTACTTCCTTTACACAGGATTCCTCAACTCTGGCTGCCGCAGTAACCAGTCCCGCAGGCGTGTCAAGCTTTACCGTCGTATAGGGCTCTACTGCCTCTATCATGCCCGTTTCAATAAGCATCGTCACAACCCCGATGGTACTATGTCCGCACATTGGAAAATATCCTCCGGAATCTATAAAAATAACTCCGAAATCCGCATCTTCATTGCACGGCTCTGTAATTACCGCACCGGACATCACACTTCCGCCTCTTGGCTCCAGCATGGCAGCCCTCCGTATCCAGTCATATTTCTTTTCAAAATAATCCTTTTTTTCCGACATTGTACTTCCCTTTAACTTAGGGACGCCAGAAACGATGCTTCTCGTTGGTTCGCCAAACGTGTGCGTATCGACTGTTTCAATTAATTTTGTGAATTTCATATTTTCACCTCCTTATTGGTAGTACCAATTTATTCAAAAAAATTAATATATAGCGTGTATTTTTAAATTGGTTGAACCTGTTTGCGTTTAGTATAGCTAATATTTATAAATTTGTCAATATAATTTCTGATAATTTGCAAAAAAACAGCAAATTAAAAGAATCGCCAGTCTGCTTCAGACTATTTTCTCTCAAAGGAAAACCGGCAGTGGAGTCCGCTCCCCTGCCGGTTTATGAAAGAACCGCCCTTTTAACTCAGCTCTACCTTTTCAACCATCGCCGTATCCTCTGGCTTAAATTCATTCTCAAGGTCATAGATATTATGCCCCGTGGATTCTCCCAGCACTCTTCCCTCCAGAGAATAGCACCGGATAAATCTCTTCCCGTCTACGCTGGACCAGTGCTCTACGTCCCAGCTCATATAGCCGTCCTCATCCGACTTTTTCTCCTTCAAGTAGATGTCAACCTGGCGGCCGTCCTTCATAATTTGAATCAGCCCTTTTGTTCCGTCAACCTCCACGTCTGTCTTGTTTACCGCATCATAAATCTTCATCTCTTGTTTCCTCCCAGCTTTTTGTATTCATTACAAATAAAATTATACTCCGTTCCAGTCCTCACATCAACCGGAAATTCGAAACATCACGCATCTGCATCATCGTAACAAGTTGTAACTCATAGAATGATTTCTTCAAGACGCTCCGCCTGATTTGACAATCCCATCATGCTATCCTTCCGCCAATTTCTCAAGCGCCTCGTTCTCTAACCGGAAAGTAGTGCTCATCTCCATCTGCTTTCCTCCAAGAGACTCGTAAAACCCGATGCTTGGCAGATTGTTTTTCAAACAGAGCCACTCGATTCTCATGCCGCCCCGCTCTCTTGTAATCTGTGCCAGTTTCCGGAACAATGCTTTTCCATAACCTTTTCCCCTGTATTCGGGCTTTATGTACAAATCATCCAGATAGATGCCGCCCCGTCCCGGATAAGACGCAAAGCTCTCAAAAAACAACGCAAATCCTGCTTCCTTTCCGGATACTTCCAAAAAAAGCACCTCTGCCCTCTCTTTGTCAAACAGCCATTCTTCCATCTGCTCTTCCAAAGCGCATACCGCTTTTGGCATTTTCTCATACGCCGCCAGCGCTTTCACAAACTCCATAATCAAAGGGACATCCTCTCTCTGCGCATAACGGAATGTTATATTTTCTGTCATTATATTTCCTCCCTAATGTATTTCATCCAATCCTTTATCTCTTTTTCATAACCGTTGTCTCCCGGCTCATAAAATCTTGCGTCTGCAATCTCATCCGGCAGATACTGCTGCCTGACATAATGCTTCGGATAATCATGGGCGTATCGGTAGCCTGTCCCGCGCCCCAAACTTTTCGAGCCTTTATAATGGGCGTCCTGGAGATGTGAGGGAACCGTAGTCCTATGCGCCTTTACACTCTCCATCGCCGCAAACACCGCCTGGCATGCGGAATTGCTTTTAGGCGCAGTCGCCACGTAAAGCACCGCCTGGGATAAAATAATCTGTGCCTCCGGCATCCCGATGCGCTCCACCGCCTGTGCTGCCGACACGGCAACCGTCAGCGCCATCGGGTCGGCATTTCCCACATCCTCTGAAGCACATATCATAATCCTCCTTGCAATAAATTTAATGTCCTCCCCTGCATATAGCATTTTTGCCAGGTAAAACACTGCTGCGTCAGGATCTGAACCTCTCATGCTTTTGATAAACGCAGAAATCGTATCATAATGGTTATCCCCTGTCTTATCATACCGGACGACTCTTTTCTGAATGCACTCGGACGCCGCCTTCAACGTCAGATGTATCTTTCCGTCCCCGCTTCTTTCCGTTGTCAGAATACCAAGCTCTACCGCATTCAGCGCGCTTCTCGCATCACCCCCTGAAACATCGGCAAGAAAATCCAATGCCTCCTCGTAAATCTCTGCATGATAGCTCCCCATCCCTTTCTCCATATCATAGACCGCCCGTTTGATAAGGATCTTAATATCTTCCTTGCTAAGCGGATACAATTCAAAGATGCTGGAGCGGGAAATCAAAGCCCCGTTTACTTCAAAGTATGGATTCTCCGTTGTCGCCCCAATCAAAGTCAGCGTACCGTCCTCCACGAAAGGCAGAAGATAATCCTGCTGGCCCTTATTAAACCTGTGAATCTCATCCACAAAAAGAATGGTCTTCTGCTGGTACATTCCAAATATCTCCTTCGCCTGGCGCACCACTTCCTCCATATCTTTCTTTCCCGCCACCGTAGCGTTTATCTGTGTAAATCTTGCACTGGTCGTATTGGCAATCACTTTTGCAAGCGTCGTCTTTCCGGTGCCCGGCGGTCCGTAAAAGATAATGGAGCCAAGCTTATCCGCCCGGATTGCCCGGTAAAGGAGCTTATCCTTCCCTATAATATGCTGCTGGCCTACCACCTCCTCCAATGTGGACGGCCTGAGCCTTGAGGCGAGCGGAGCCTCTTTATCCATATTTTTTTCACGCATATAATCAAACAAATCCATCTTCTGCCACCTTCTGTAAATAAAATCAATGCACTTCCTCCGCCGTCAAACCAAACGAATCAAACCATGCCTCCGTTCCTTTGTACCGCTCAGTTTAAAAACAGTTCATCTACCGTTACAAATTCATAGCCCTCTTTCTTCAGAATATCTATAATCTTTAGCGCGGCGTCCACAGAAGAATTGTAACAGTCATGCAATAAGATAATATCATTTTCCTCGGTCTTCGTCACTACTTTCTTTACAATTTCATCTGTATTCTCCGTCTTCCAGTCCAGCGGATCTATCGTCCACCGCACCAGTATCATATCCAGGGATTCCTCCAGCTTCCGGCTGCACACTCCGTAAGGAGGACGCATGTACTGCGGATATTCTCCGGTTATGGCATGAACTGCCCGGCTCGTCTTTTTAAGCTCCTTTCCCGCCTTTTTCTCCGACACCTTGCTCATATCGATATGGCTGTATGTATGATTGCCTATCATATGCCCTTCCTCGCTGATTCGCTTTGTCAGCTTTGGATTCGCCTTGACATTTTTTCCAATCACGAAAAAAGTCGCCCGCACGTTCCTCTCTTTCAAACCGTCCAAAAGCCGTCCGGTGCACGCAATATTCGGCCCGTCGTCAAAAGTAAGCGCAATCTTTTTCGCTCCCTCCCCGTACTCAGGAACCTCCCCCGACACTTGCCCGGCAGTTGTCTCTTTTACCTTTTCCGCCGTATTGTAATGCATTTTCTCTCTTACGGTAAAATCTAAAGATATTCCTGTCAGATTCAATACGCAAAACAAATACAGTATGGCGCACAGACAGCGGATAACCTTCCTTTCCTCTCTGTCCTTCCTGCCCTTTTCCTTCTTTCCTCTGCCCAAACCTACACCTCTTCCGTCCGTTTATAAAATCATTGCAATATAAATATATGAATGATATAATAGCCAATGCATATTTTGAAGGAGGTTTTAGAATGTCTGAAACACAAAAACAAGCTCCGGCATTGGAAAACAAGATGGGAACCATGCCCATCCCGAAGCTTCTTATTACCATGTCCCTGCCCATGATGCTGTCCATGCTGGTGCAGGCTTTATATAATATCGTTGATAGCATGTTCGTGGCAAAACTGAGCGAAGATGCGCTGACTGCCGTATCACTGGCTTTCCCGGCGCAAACCTTGATGATATCCGTATCCAGCGGTACCGGCGTCGGCATTAACGCCCTGCTTTCCAGAAACTTAGGAGAAAAAGACTTTGAAAGCGCTGATCGCGCGGCTGTAAACGGCATATTTCTGGCAGTTGTAAGCTGTATTGCATTTGCCATAGCCGGGGGCTTCGGCGCAAGGCTCTTCTTTTCTCTGCAGACAGACAACCCGGTAATTATTAATTATGGTACGCAATATCTGAGAATCATCACGGTAATGTCCGCGGGAATTTTTTTACAGATTACCTTTGAGCGGTTAATGCAGTCCACCGGAAAGACCTTTTACAACATGGTTACACAAGGCACCGGGGCAATTATCAATATTATTCTGGATCCGATTATGATTTTCGGCCTGTTCGGATTTCCCCGGATGGAAGTTGCAGGCGCTGCCGTTGCAACCATCACCGGGCAGTTTGTAGCCGTGTGCATGTCCCTCTACTTTAACCAGACGAGGAATAAAGAAATCAGGATCTCCTTCCGGGGATTTCGGCCGCACAAAAGAACTATCGGCATCATATACAAGGTAGGCGTTCCTTCCATCATCATGCAGTCCATCGGCTCTGTCATGACTTTCGGCTTTAATAAAATCCTGCTGATGTTTTCATCCACTGCCGCCGCCGTATTCGGCGTGTACTTTAAGCTCCAGAGCTTTATCTTTATGCCGGTGTTCGGTTTAAACAACGGGATGATACCGATTATCGCCTACAATTTCGGCGCAAAAAAACGCAGCCGTATCACCCGCACTATCCGGCTGAGCGTAGCCATATCCATGTCCATCATGGCTCTTGGTACCGTCATTTTCCTAAGCTGCCCAAAGCTTCTTTTATCGTCGCTGTTCAATGCTTCGGAAAACATGCTTGCAATCGGAGTCCCTGCGTTAAAGATTATAAGCCTCCATTTCCTGCTTGCGGGATACAGCATTATCATCAGCTCTACTTTCCAGGCTTTAGGCAACGGCGTGTACAGCCTGATTGTATCGGCGGCAAGACAGCTGTTCGTCATCCTGCCGATCGCATACATATCCGCAAGGTTTTTCGGGCTCTCCGCCGTATGGTGGTCTTTCCCGGCCGCCGAGCTGGTATCGGTGCTTCTGTGTACGCTTCTATTTATCCGGATTTACAGAGAAAAAATTAAAGGGTTGGGAAACTAATGTTTTCCCGACCCTTTTACGCTCCATCCAAACTTTCCTTTCCTATTCCCAAGCGAAAAATATTCCCCGTGGGAATAGGCGATAAGCCCGGAAGCATTTAATTCAAATTTTCCGTTCTTTTTCATATAGTCTTCATCCACCTGCACAGCCAGCACCTTCGCAAGGAACATGTGATGGGAGCCAAGCTCTTTGATTTCCGATACCCTGCATTCAAGATTCACCGGAGACTCTTTGATAACCGGTGCGAATTGAAGTTTTTCCGCCTTTCCTCTTGTAAGATGCATCTCCTTCCACTTATCCACATCCCTTCCGGAACGGACGCCGCACCAATCCGCCGCCTTTGCCAGTCTGTCCGTCGTAAGATTCACTGCAAATTCCCCGCTCTCACAAAGCATATGGTAAGAATACCGCTCAGGTCTTACAGAAATATACAGCATCGCAGGGTCTGTGCACACGGTCCCCGTCCATGCCACCGTAATGATATTATCCCTCCCTTTTTTATCCGCCGTGCTGACCATTACGGCCGGAAGCGGATATAGCATATTCCCCGGTTTCCATATCTGTTTTCCCATAATATTTCTCCTGTCTGTTTTTTCATCTTCCTTTTATTCCGTTTGCCGCAGTTGCCTTCCCGCCGTCCTACTGCTGCAAAGACGCGACCAGAGTCGGAATGAGCTGTTTCTTTCTGGAGACGACTCCTTTCAGAATCATGCGCTCCGTATCCTCCGGAAGATCAAAGGCGCTGATAATGCTGTCCCGCGCCCCGCGGCCGCAGCATAGAAGCTCCGTCGATTCATTCAAAATGTCTGTCAGCATGAAATAAATCATCTCCATCTTTCCGCTTTCGAGCGCCTTCGGAAGATAGGAGCTAAGCATCTCTTTAATCTCCGTCAATTCTTCCTTATTCATGGAATTAATCTGTCCGACCCCAAATACCGTATCGCCCACTGTAAACTGTTTGAAATCCTGGAACAGGATGTCCTGCGCACTTTTCCCTTTGAGGCTGCTCCCCGCATTAAACATCTCCATAGATATCGCTTCCATGTCAAGCTTTGCTAACTTGGCAAGCTTCTTTGCCGTCTTTTCATCCACTGCCGTACAAGTAGGTGAGCGGAACAAAAGTGTGTCGGAAATAATCGCGCAGCATAAAAGCCCCGCTATATCCGCAGGAATCTCCACTCCCGCCTCCTCATACATCTGGGTGATAATGGTTGCGGTACATCCCACCGGCTGGTTCCGGAAGAATACCGGTCCCATCGTCTCTATGCTTCCAAGCCTGTGATGGTCGATGATTTCTACGATATCCGCCTCCTCGATTCCGTCCACCGCCTGCGATTTTTCATTATGGTCTACTAATATCACCTGCTTTTTTTTCACATTCAAAAAACGGCGTCTGGAGATGAATCCCCGGAATCTTCCATGCCTGTCAAGAATCGGGAAATCACGGAACTTGTTTTTTGTCATCTTCTCCTTAATGTCATCCACATAATCATTCATCCTGAAAGTGACAAGCGGTCCCTTACTCATAAAATGCTTTACGGGAATGCTTTGATTAATCAGCCGCGCAACCGTGTAAGTGTCATGGGGGGTGCTGATTATGACAATACTCTGCTCCTCCGCCTTTTTAATCAGTTCCGGCGACACCTTTGCATCCTGGCAGACAACCATGCAGCTTGCGTCAATATTAACCGCGCATGCTTGCGCCTCCGGACGGTTTCCTAAAATCACAAGGTCGTCCTTCTCGATAAACTCCTTCATCAGCTCGTCATTGGAAGCCCCCACGGTGACCTTTCCCGTTGTAAAGCATCCATGCTCGTTTCCGCTGATAAGCTTTCCGTCCAATGTATCAATAATATTTTTGTACTGCGTCCTTGCGCTGGAGAGCTCCCGGTTATCATACACGTCCATATAGGAAGTGGCAATGTCTCCGGTAGAAATCACCCCTACCAGTTCCTCGTCTTTAAGAACCGGAAGCGTCTTAACATGGTTCTCCTTCATCTTCTCCCAAGTGTCCCGGATAGACACGTTGGGAGCCACGCCGTCAATCTTATGTATATCCATGTCCTTCACCTGTAGCTTAACATTTTGCAAAAGCCCTGGTGCGTCTACCTTAAATTTTTTCAGGACGTAATGCGTCTCCTCGTTTATCTGTCCCGCTCGTTTTGCCACGTAGTCGTCTCCCGTTATTTTTTTCTTCAGCTCCGCATAGGCAATCGCAGAACAGACAGAGTCCGTATCCGGATTTTTATGTCCGACTATATATACTTTTTTTGATTTTTTTCCCATACAAATCTCCTTGTAAAACCTTTTTGAAAGTTTCTACTAGTTAGATTGCCATTTTTTTCATGCCAAGTCAACTATATTTTTCTTTCTTCTCATTTTTTCTCCCCACAATACACGGATTATATGCTATACTAACTATATTAGAATGATGAGAAAGGAACAAAGTACAATGAGTGAAGAATTATTACAGGAAGAAACCCAGACTATGGCTGATTTCGAGGAGCATTTTGATGATGCCAATCCGTGGAACCTGATTGCATCTTATAAGGAAGAGGGCACCATTTTGCCGGTGAAAGTGGAGGGCATCGTGAACGGCGGCGCAATCGCTATGGTAGAAGGCATCCGCGGCTTCATCCCTGCTTCCAGGCTGTCACTGTCCTATATTGAGGATTTGGAATCCTATCTCTTAAAGGACATCGAAGTGCGGGTTATCGAGGCGGATCAGGCAGAAAACCGTCTGGTTCTTTCCGCCCGCGAGATTTTGAAGGAAAAGGAGAAAAAAGAACGGGAGGAAAAAATCGCCAGCGTCAAAGTGGGGACGGTCCTTACCGGAACCGTAGAATCCTTACAGAACTACGGCGCATTTATCCGTCTCCCTGACAATCTTTCCGGTCTGGTCCATGTGTCGCAAATCAGCCAGAAACGCGTAAAATTACCGAAAGACGTATTGAATGTAGGCGATGAAGTAAATGTAAAGGTAATCGGCATCAAAGACGGGAAAATCAGTCTCAGCATGAAGGCTCTGGAAGAGGTAAAAGAGGAACCGGAAGAAAAGGTTGAGATTCCAAAGGCCGGAAATATCGGAACAAGTCTCGGAGACTTATTCAAGGATATCCAGTTATAAATTTTAGGGGAACCTAATTATATTCACTGAAAGCAAAAAATAAAAAACCTTCAGACCGGCGCCGGCGCTGCTTTCGCAGCGTCCCGGAAATCCGCGCATGTCTGAAGGTTTTTTTCCGAAAATCCTACCATTCCATCCTGTCTATCAAATCCGCCGCCGTCTCTACGCACTTCGTGCAGCATAAAAGAGGCTGCTGCCCATTCTCCGTCTTTAGGTCCCTGCAGTAGACAGAACCCTTTTTCTCCTTAAAGAGCTTTGCCGCTTCACGAATCTTTGCATAGGTATCCATCTTTGTAAGACGGGGCTGCTCCATATCGCCCGCACTGTTGGCAAGGCTGATAACAAGGAACATTCCGGTAACTGCGCCGCAGGTGTCCATAAGCCCTCCCATCCCAAGGCCGAAGCCCTCTGTCAGCCTGAATACGTCTTCTTCTTTTACCCCGAATTTTTCACAGTATGTACAGGCTACTGCCTGACAGCAGTTATAGCCTTTTTCAGTAAATTTTGCCACAGCGGTATCTTTATTCGCTTCCATAAGGCGCACCTCCTAATATCTGTCCATATTTATCTCTTTCTTTATATTTTTTCCTCTCTGGCCGCTTCCAGATTCTCAAGCCATACGGCCGCACAAGCATCGCTCGGCATCCTTAGGTCCCCTCTTGGAGACAATGCCACCGTTCCTACCTTCGGTCCGTCAGGCAGGCAGGAACGCTTAAACTGCTGGGAGAAAAACCGCTTACAGAACGTATAAAGCCACTTATAAATTATTTCGTCCTTATATTCCCCCGCAAACGCATATTTCGCAATCCGGTAAATCTTTGCAGGCTCATAGCCGAATCTCAGAAAATAATAGAGGAAAAAGTCATGCAGCTCATAAGGCCCTACCAAATCTTCCGTCTTTTGGGCTATCTTCCCGTCCTTCGGCGGAAGAAGCTCCGGACTTACCGGCGTGTCAAGCACGTCATAGAGAACCTCCCGAAGCGTGCCGTCTTCGCACGTATCCGCATAATAACGCACCAGATGCCTCACAAGCGTCTTAGGCACCGATGCATTGACCCCGTACATGGACATATGATCCCCATTGTAAGTCGCCCATCCAAGAGCGAGCTCCGACATATCCCCGGTTCCGATTACCATGCCGTTTTCCTGATTGGCAATATCCATAATGACCTGCGTCCGCTCCCTTGCCTGTGCATTCTCATAGGTCACGCTATGGTCATTTTCATCGTGCCCGATATCCTTAAAATGCTGCGTTACGGACTCCGCAATCGGCACCTCCCGAAGCGACGCCCCAAGCTTTTCTGACATACGGCAGGCATTGCCGTACGTCCGGTCCGTCGTCCCAAAGCAGGGCATGGTAACTGCAATGATTCGCTTCCTGTCCATTCCCAGAGCGTCAAATGCTTTCGCTGTTACAAGCAGCGCCAGCGTAGAATCCAGGCCTCCTGAGATACCTACCACCGCGCTCTTTGCATGTGTGTGGGCAATACGCTTCTTAAGCCCCATCGCCTGAATCAGAAGAATCTCCTCGCACCGCCTTGTGCGCTCCCCCGGCTCTCCCGGCACAAACGGAAGGGAAGGAAACGCTCTTGTAAGCGTCGTCTTTTCAACATTGACATGAAATGGAATCCGCATAAGCGTCCTCTCGTCTGCCGGCTGAAAGGTCGTATTCTTGCGTCTTTCGCTCAAAATCCGCTTTACATCGATCTCCGAATAGACGCTTCCGTTTTCAAAGCGTTTTCCAAACGCCAGCGTAATACCGTTCTCCGCAATTATATTATGTCCCCCGAACACCACATCCGTCGTAGACTCCCCCTCTCCGGCATTGGCATAGATATAGCCGCAGAGCAGGCGGGCCGACTGGCCTTCAATCAGGCTTTTCCGGTATGACGCCTTTCCAATCGTCTCATCGCTGGCAGAGCAGTTGACGATAATCGCCGCCCCCTCCCTTGCCGCCCGGATGCTGGGAGGAACCGCCGACCATACGTCCTCGCAGATTTCTGCGGACACTACCATTCCTTCCATCCCTGCCTCCTCAAACAAAAGCTGCGGCCCGAAAGGAATTTTCTCCCCGTCAAAAAGAATTTCCCTTGCATGGGCCGGCCCTTCGCAAAACTGCCTCATCTCATAAAATTCCCCGTAATTGGGAAGGAAGGTCTTCGTCGTAAGCCCCAGGATTTTTCCGTCATTCAACGCCGCCGCCACGTTATAAAGCTCGCCGTCCACCGTGACGGGAGCTCCTACAAAGGCTAACATGTCCCTGCCTTTCGTATAAGCGGCAACGCGCCGAAGACCCTCTTTCGCTTTCTCTATTAAAATATCCTGGGTAAACAAATCACCGCACGTATATCCGGTGATGCAAAGCTCCGGAAACACTACGATTTTCGCCCCGTTTTCCGCCGCCCTGTCTATATTTGCGCATATCTGCTCCGTGTTAAAGGCCACGTCCGCCACACGTATATCCGGCGTCACCGCCGCCGCCTTTATAAATCCATCCTTCATGGCTTCCTCCATTCTCCGGCATTCTATGGTATTATCCGCCGTCCTGCCGCCTTTTCTATCTATGGCTCCTCTTTAGAATCCTCTTTAAATCTTCCACCGTATAATTATACGCACTGTTGCAGAAGTGGCACTTTACCTCAATGTCCTTCCCCTCGTCTATCATATCCTGAATATCCTTCCTGCCAATACTTGCTACTGCTTTTTCCACACGTTCCTTTGAACAGCCGCAGAAAAACTGTACCGGAATGGTGTCTGTAATCTCCAGTCCCACATTTCCAAGAAGCTCCTCCAATATCTTTTCCGGAGTACAGCCCCTGTCTAAAAGCTCGGTGACAGACGTGACAGTTTTTAGATTCTCTTCAATCTTTGAAATCGTTTCCTCTTTGGCAAAAGGCATCATCTGTATTATAAATCCGCCGGCGCATTTTACCGTATTATCTTTTTCCATCAGAACGCCAAGCCCCACCGAGGACGGCACTTGCTCGGAGCTTGCAAAATAATAAGTCAAATCCTCTGCAATCTCACTTGTCACCAGCATCGTATCTCCCACATAAGGCTCTTTGAGCCCCATGTCCTTAATCACCTGCAAAATACCGATGCCTACGGCTCCCCCCACGTCAAGCTTCCCGTTCTTTGCCGGCAGCAGCACGTCCGGATGCTCCACATACCCCTTCACGTTGGCCCTGCTGTCCGCCGTGACGGTCATTCCTCCGAGAGGTCCGTTGCCGCGCACTTTTACGGTGAGCATATCCGTCTCATTTTTCATCATGCTCCCCATCATGGCTCCTCCGGCCAAAAGCCTTCCGAGAGCCGCCGTCGCCACCGGGCTTGTATTGTGGCGTCTTCTCGCCGTCTCCACCAGCTCTCCCGCCGTTATGGCAAATGCGCGCACTTGGCCGTCCGCCGCCGTTGCCCTTACAATATAATCTTTCATCTATCTTTTCCTTCCTATCGAAAATATATTCTTTGTGCCGACCCATTTATTTTAATATGTTTCCCGCTATATTACAAGGTCTTTCCTCTCTCCCTTGCCGCTATCAAAATCCGCTCGCTGCATCTTTTGGCCGGCTTTTGCGCATATGCGTCGTAAGCCGCAAGAAACTCCAGTCCGGATTTTTCTACAAGCGCCTTTATCTCTGCCAGCGTGTAACCCCTCTGGTAATGGCTCTCCTGATATCTGCGGTACATGTCCCGCTGTCCTTCCATACGTATAAACAACGTCAGCTCATATTCGTTTATCCTGTCGTCCTCATCGTAGTAATTGTCCCAGATAAAGCTGCACGCATCCCTGCTCTCCGCAAAAGTGCGATTGCCAAGTACATGCTCGTATTTATACTGCGTATTAAAATCAAAAAGAAAAATTCCTGACGGGTCGAGATAATTGTTCACCAGCCTGAACACTTTAAGAAGCTCCTCTTTATCCAGCACGTAATTGATACAATCGCATACGCTGTAAACGGCTCGGACGGTTCCGTAAAGCTCAAACTCCCGCATATCCTGCTGCAGGTAGAGTATGTCATGCCCGCTCTCTGTGCGCTTTCTTGCGGCAGCCTCCAGCATCTCCTGCGCATTGTCAATGCCAATCATATCATAGCCCCGCTCTGCAAAGCTCTCCGTCATGTTTCCCGTCCCGCAGCCCAAATCCAGCACCAAACCTTCATAAATTCCATATTCCTTTAATATCTCTTCAAGACGTGCGGCCCATTCCCCATAAGGGACATTATCCATAAATATGTCATAAACCTCGGCAAAACCCGTATATGCCTCCACTCTTATCTATCCTCCGGCCTGTTATAAAAGTATTTATTCTTTGTTATTCTATCACAAAAAAACAAGGCCGGAAACCTGTTTTTAGATTCCCGGCCGATATAATTATTACTTTGCATCGATTCCTTCCGTTTCAATAATAAACTTTGTTTTTCCGTCCATGCCTTTTTTTATACCGGCATAAGATTTATACGCCTTGCTCAAATCCGACATTGCATCCAGGCGGTCCTTCACATTCTTAAAATCCCCGTCAAATGTATCGGTAAGCTTGTCGATTCCCTCTCTTTTAAACTCAGACATTCCGTCCGACAGCTCTTTGTTCCCGTCCGCAAGGGCACTGCTGCCTTTTATCAAGGTTCCTGCCCCGTCGTCTAACTGGCTTACGCCTTTATCCAGCTTCTTCGCGCCGTCCGCCACTGCCCCGGCGCCCTTATCAAGCTTCTTTACCCCGCTTGCAAGCTGTGAACCGCCTTTTTTCAGTTCCTTCGTACCCGTGGTAAGAAGACTGCTCTTGCTGTTGAGCTCCTTTGCTCCGTTTGCGAGGGTATCCGCGCCCTCAGACACTGTCGCCGCACCCTTTGAAAGCGCCCCGATGGAAGCTGTCAGGCCGCCTTCGCCGTTTACTTTCCCATTGAGCTGCCCCATCCCTTTCTCAAGGGCCGCCGCCGTTGCTTTCAAAGCCGCTATGCCGTCCTGCGCAGTATCTAACGCATCTTCCGCTTTGGCCGTATTTACAACCGCCTTCGCCGTTCTTTCTTTGGTAATTTTGACTTCAGTGCTGTCAAGCGCTTTGGCTGCAATGTTCTCCGCCTGAGCCTTTAATTTAGAATTTGCCTCTTCTTCCGCTTTGCTGATTGCAGCCCTCACTTCGTCCCTGTATTCCTCAGGAATACCGGACAGGTCTACGCTAACCGATATCGAGCCCACCGTCTCGCCCGCAATTGCAGACGCACTCTTCGTAGCCACTACTTTTCCGTCCGTCTCTCCCGTATACTCAACATCTGCGGATGTTTTACCCACTGCTTTCTCGGCGGCAGATGCTGCCTTTGTCAAAGCTGCTATCCCGCTGTTAACTCCGCAGGCCGCTTCATTCAGCTTCTTTATGCTCTCTCCCAGCTCAGGCGCTTTGCTGTTCAGTGCCGCAGCGCCGTCCGCCACCTGCTTTGCGCCGCCCGCTACCTGCCTGCTTCCGTCCGCAAGACTTCCCACGCCGCTTGTATACGTGTTTACGCCGTCTACCAGTGAATTAACTCCTTTTATTAAATCTCCGCTCTTCTGGTTCAACGTGCTGATGCCGTCCGCTACCTGCCTGCTTCCGTCCGCCAAATCCCCGGAGCCGTTTTTAAGCTTCTTTGTCCCGTCCTTCAAATCCTTGGAACCGTCCGCAAGTTTTTTGGCTCCGTCCGCCGCATCCTTAGAACCGTCCTTAAGCTTCTGTGCGGCACTTTTAAGCTCATGAAGCGATTCTTCCAAATCGTCAAAGCTGTCTATGTCATCCATGTCAAACTCATTCATAATCTCCGCAGACGCTACTGTGACCGTCGGGCTGATACTCCCCTTCGTCATATCCGCCGTAATCTTTACGTTATCAGGAATCTCCACATCAAGCTCCGTCTCGCTAAGGTTTAAGTTTTCCTGAAGTCCGGGGAATCCGAGACCAACCACGATATTCTTATCCCCGTCTGAGAGAACCCTTCCGTTGTCCACCTCCACATTCGTATATTCATCTGTGGAAAGCATCATTGCCGTCACCATCGTAAACGGAATGTACATTTTTGTATTTTTCTTGTTCAGCTTCACGGTCTTTCCGGCTTCATTCGTATATTGGATGTTGATTTCAACCTTCCCGCTCTTGCCGTTCAGCTCCTCTGCGGATATTTCCTTTCCGTCAAGTTTATAGGATACCTTTACTCCTACCGGAAGCGCTCCGTCAAAACTCCCCTGATAGTAAATATCCTTTCCTTCCGACTTCCACGACAGCCCGTCTCCGTCCCCTTTGGAAAACGTTTCCTCGCCTTTTACATTTTTAATGCCATTTAATCCGCTCTCATCGTCCACGCTCCCATTTCCTGGATTTTTCAGCCATTCTGTGACCGTAGTCTCTGTGACCTTCCCCGCCGGGTCCGTCTTTACATATACGGATTCCTCCTTAAAGATCTGTATCCTGTTTCCCCTTCTCGGAAGGCTCGTCGCTTTCAAGTACCCTGTCAGCCGTTTCTTCCAGCTTCTCCACACTTTTATCCGCATCTTCGGCTTCATCCGCCGCCTTTACTTCACTGACCGCATATTTCCCGTATCCGCAGACGCCCGTCAGACCGGCGCTGCCTACAACCACTGCCATCGAACCTGCCAGTAATTTTTTTACCACATTATTTTTCATGAACCATACCTCCTGTGAATTTATTTTCTTTCTGCTTTTTCGGCAGAAAACCACTGCTTGTTTTTACAATCACTCTGTCAAATACCATAAACATGGACGGAAGCACAAATACGACGACGATCATACTGATGATTGCGCCCCTGGCCATCAGAATACAAAGGGAGCTGATCATATCAATGTTCGAGTAGAAGCCGACGCCTATCGTCGCCGCAAAAAAACTCAAAGCGCTGACAATAATGGACTGCGCCGACGCCTGATGAGCTATGGTGACCGCCTCATACTTGGCTGCCCCAAGGCTCCTCTCCCTCTTATATCTCGTTGTCATAAGGATTGCGTAATCTACAGTCGCCCCAAGCTGAATCGTGCCAATGACGATGGATGCCACGAAGGGAAGCGTCGTCCCTGTATAGTACGGAATCCCCATATTTACAAATATAGCGAACTCAATAACTCCTACCAGAATGACCGGCAGAGAAATAGAGCGGAACAGAAGAAATATTATAACAAAAATAATTCCAATGGATACAAAGCTCACCGTTTTGAAATCCGTATCCGTAATGTCTATTAAATCCTTCGTAAGCGGCGCCTCCCCGACAAGCATGGCGCCCTCGTCATATTTATCCAGCACGGTATTAATATCATCCACCTGCCTGTTCACTTCGTCCGACGCCACTTTATAAATAGAATTAATAAGCACCATCTGATACTTATCGTTTTTCAGAAGCTCCGTCACAGACTTTGGAATCATGCTGGAAGGAACGGCCGGACCCACAAGACTGTCAAGTCCAAGCGCCCACTTTACGCCGTCTACCTTTTCAATCTCCCCAAGCATCTTTCCCACGTCCGGGGACGGCACGCTGCTGTCAACCAAAAGAATATGGGTCGTATTCATGTCATAGTCCGCTTTCAGCTTCTCATTCGCAATAATACAGGGAAGCTCCTTGGGGAGCGTCTCGTCCAGATTGTAATAGACTCCCGTATGGTTATTCCCGTATACTGCCGGAAACAGCAGGATAAGAAAGAGCGCCACGTATACAGGATAATGCTTTGTCACCTTCCTGGAAATCCGGTTTATATTGGGAAGCAGCGGTTTGTGCTTCGTTTTTTCAATCAATTTATCGCATACCAGAATCATGGACGGCAGAATCGTCACACAGGTAATAACTCCCAAAACAACGCCTTTCGCCATGACAATGCCGATATCTTTTCCAAGAGTAAAGCTCATAAAACAAAGTGCGATAAATCCGGCGACCGTCGTGATAGAGCTGCCTATGACGGAAGAAAACGTCTGGGTTATGGCACGCGCCATCGCAGACTTTTTGTCTCCTTTGCACTCGCTTTGCTGCTCCTCGTAGCTGTGCATGAGGAAAATGGAATAATCCATCGTAACCCCAAGCTGGAGCACCGCCGCCAGCGCCTTCGTAATATATGATATTTCGCCGAATACGATATTGCTTCCCAGATTATATATAATCGCAATCCCGATACTTAACAGGAACAGGACGGGGACTACGAATGATTCCATCGTGACCGAAAGCACGATAGACGAAAGTATTACGGCAATCAGCACATAAATCGGCGTCTCCCTCTCCGACAGCTCTTTTGTGTCCGTGACGATTGCAGACATCCCGCTGAGAAAGCACTGCTTTCCCGTAAGCTTACGTATCCTGCTTATTGCGTCCATCGTCCCGTCCGCCGATGTCCCTTCGTCAAAAAAAACCGCCATCATCGTACCTTTGTCAGAATTAAATACCTTGTAGATTTTATCCGGAAGCATACTCTGGGGCATTGAAATATCCGCAACAGAATCATACCACAAAACCTTTTCAACATGCGGCACCTTCTCAACTTCCGCTTTCAGGGCAGCTACATCCTTCGGCTCCATCCCGTCCACCATAAGCATAGAAAATGCGCCGATTCCAAAATCTTCTATCATAATATCCTGACCCTGCATCGTCTCGATTTCTTTCGGCAGATAGGTAAGGACATCATAATTTACCCTTGTGCGGATATATCCGAAAACCGCCGGAACTAACAGCAAGATACTGGCAATCAGAATGACGACCCTGCATTTTACTACCGCCTTTCCAAACTTATTCATTCCACCATTCTCCCTTTCTATTATGACTATCGGTCATTATTTCTGAATGTACTATACCTCAAATATGACCATTAGTCAATATATTTTATGACTTTTAGTCATAAATATTTGACTTTTAGTCATTTTGCTAATATAATACATGTTAAAACAATGTTTATACGGTATCTTTCACAGCCGGAAAGGAGCGATTTATGGGAAAAGTAGATGAGAATAAAAAGAAAAAAAAAGAAGCTCTTTTCAATACAGCTTATGATTTGTTTACCACAAAAGGAATCAACTCCACGGCCATATCCGACATCGTAGAAAAGGCGGGAGTTGCAAAAGGCACCTTCTATCTGTATTTTAAAGATAAATATGACATTAAAAACAAATTGATTGCGCACAAGACAAACGAACTGTTTACCGCTGCGGGGGATGCGCTGGAAGAATCCGGAGTTACCGGGCTTGAGGACGAGCTTATCTTCATTATTGAGCATGTATTCAATGCCCTCACAGCTAACAAGGCGCTGCTGGGCCTAATCTCCAAAAATCTGGTAATGGGCGCCCTGCGCGCTGCGCTCCTCACCGGCGAAAATGATGACAGCGGAATTTATGAAAAATTTCTGGAGCTGGTAGAGCGGGACGAATATGAATATGCAGACGTAGATGTGATGCTCTTTACAATCGTAGAGCTGGCAGGCTCCGCCGGATACAATTCCATCCTGTACGGCGAGCCGCTCCCTATAGATGAATACAAGCCCTTTCTGTACCGGGCGGTCAGACTGATTATAAAAAGCCACCGGGCCGGATAGTCCCCTCCTATCCGGCCCGCCGCATTAAAATTCCTTTTTCTCCATGATTCTGACAGACAGTACGTAGGATACGGCCATCACCACGGCACATCCTGCCAGTTCCGCCGCCATTCCTTTCACCGGCGCTTTCGCCATCAGTCTTTCATACTTTTCCAGTTTGTCTATAAACCAGTAGATCCCCTCCCACAAAATAAGTGCAGAGACAAGCAGGCACACGACCCCCATTCCGATTACGGTCACATATTTGCTTTTTTCCGCACCGAACTTCAGATTGAGAGGAATTGTCAAAGCATTCAACAAGGTCACCAGGCAGACGGCCACCCCCATTTCTACTAAGGACTCGCTTGCTTTGTAATCGATATTGCGTACCACGGCTGACAACCCTGACAAAACGGCCATTATCGTTAACGTTACTGCAAGTATCAATATTACAAGCACATACTTTTCCCGCACATATCCTTTGCGGCTCACCGGAAGCGTAAAAAGATAAGCCGCCCCGTTGTCATAAGTGTCGTAGGTAATCGTACCCGCCCCGACCATCGATGCCAGTATCGTAAAATAAGTAACCATAAAGCTTGTATCGCCGTCGTTTAATACAATCAAATACAGAAACGGCAAGAAAAAAGCAAGCAGCAGATACACCTTCTGGTTTGTCATTAGTTTCCAATCTTTTATAAGTAATCCCTTCATTATGCCTCGCCTCCGCTCATCATCTTGATTATCTCGTCAACTGTTCCTTTCTCTATTACAACTTCAGGATAATTTTCCATATAAAACTGACGTTCCTTTGTAAGGCAGCTATATCCGTACCGTTCCTTCCTGCTGCATAAGATATAACTTTTATCTAACTCCTGGTACTGTGCGTCTGTCGCCTTGAGGACCCCGTATGCGTCAAGCAGCACATCCGTCTCCTCATGGAGCGTTACCTCTCCTTTGTCAATCATATAAATGTCATCGCAGATTTTTTCCAAATCGCCGGATATATGGGAACTGATTAAAACCGCTCTCCCTTCCTTCTCCATATACTCTCTTATCAAATCGAGGAACTCTTCCCTGGCGACAATATCCATGCCCGACGTCGGCTCATCCAGCACCAGAAGCCTCGCATCGTGGGAAACGGCCGCTATAATCTGCAGCTTTCGTTTCATCCCTGTGGAAAAATCTTTTATCTTTTTATCAACCGGCAGAGAGGCTTCCTCGCATTTTTTTAAAAATAACTCTTTGTCAAATCTCTTGTACAAATGTTTCAGTACCGGAACTAAATCTTGAATGCTCAAATATCCGCTGAAACCCGAATCCGCCAGCACGACTCCGATATCCTCCCTATCTTCCTGACACAGGGAAGCGATTGGTTTCCCCAGCACGGTGATAGTTCCGGAATCCGCATAGATAAGGCCCAGCGCCGCTTTAAACGCCGTTGTCTTGCCGGCTCCGTTCCTGCCGATTAGTCCGGTAATATATCCGGGCTTCACCTCCATTGATACACAAAGTTTAAAATCCTTATATTGTTTTCTAACATCTTCTAATCGCAGCATACTCTAATCCTCCAAAACAATATCGAATAACTCTTTTATCTCCTGATTGCTCATACCACAGCTTCTTCCTTTCCGAATCGCCGTTTCAAAATCAGCTTCCACTTCCTTTTTCTTTTCTTCCAGCCTCAGCTGCTCATTTGCAAAAGCAACAAAGCTTCCCTTCCCGTGGACCGTAACAATAAACCCTTCTGACTCCAGCACGTCATACGCTTTCTTAATCGTCAGCGCGCTGACTCTTACTTCCTTAGCCAGCGTGCGCACTGACGGAAGCAAAGTGTCTGCCGCCAGCTCCTCCTGCATAATCTTTCCCTTCACCTGATCCACGATTTGCTCATAGATAGGCTGCATGGAAGAATGATTGATAATTAGCTTCATCCTATCCCTCCTTCGATATAAACAGTATATAACAGTTTATATCTGTTGTCAACTGTTTTATACTGTTTATTGCATTCTTTTTATTTAATGAAACTAAAAATCCTCTGTACAAAAGATGATTGCAAATCATCCCTCATACAGAGGTCCTGTTATCATTCTATCAAAAATCTGCAGAAGCTTTGGCTAGCATATCTCACAAAGCCACCCTTTCGGCGCTTCTATCCTTCCCATCTGGATGCCCGTCAATGTGTCATACAGCTTCTTTGTAACCGGCCCCATCTCTTCCATGCCGCTTGGGAAGCAGATTTCCTTTCCGTGGTCTACCACCTTTCCAACCGGAGAAATAACAGCAGCCGTACCGCAAAGGCCGCATTCCGCAAAATCTTTTACTTCGTCCATGTAAACTTCTCTCTCTTCTACAGTAAGGCCAAGATAATTTTCGGCCGCATACATGAGCGAACGCCTCGTAATAGAAGGCAGAATCGTATCGGACTTCGGCGTCACTACTTTGCCGTCCTTTGTGACAAATAAGAAGTTTGCGCCGCCCGTCTCCTCTACTTTTGTCCGTGTAGCGGCATCCAGATACATATTCTCATCGTATCCCTGCTTATGCGCATCTACAATCGCATGAAGGCTCATGGCATAATTAAGACCCGCCTTTACATGTCCGGTTCCGTGCGGCGCCGCCCGGTCAAAATCACAGACTCTAATCGTAATCGGCTTTGCACCGCCCTTGAAATATGGTCCGACCGGCGTCGTGAACACCCTGAACTGATATTCATCCGCCGGCTTCACGCCGATAATCGCATTCGAACCAAACAGGTACGGCCGGATATAAAGCGTTGCACCTGAACCAAACGGCGGTACATATGCCGCATTCGCCTTTACAACCTGCTTTATGGCCTCCACAAACCTGTCCTCCGGAAACGAAGGCATCTCCAGACGCTTCGCCGTATTCGCCATACGCTCCGCATTCAAATCCGGACGAAACGTCACAACGCGTCCATCCTCCGTCGTGTATGCCTTCAGCCCTTCAAAACATGTCTGTGCATACTGGAGCACACACGCACACTCGTTAATGACTACATTTGAATCGGAGGTAAGCACACCCTCGTCCCATGCCCCTTCCTTATAATTGGAAACGTATCTTTTATCCGTTTCAATATAATTGAATCCAAGATTGGACCAATCAATGTTCTTCTTCTCCATCGTAAACTCCTCCGTTCCTAAATATAATCTGTAAATTTTCTTTTAATTATAATACCGCCGGCATGCAAAATCAAGAGTGCGCTCTGTTTTTTTGCAAATATCCTGAAATGTATGTCTGACCTTATCTGTCCTCCTGACGGAACACAACGAATCTCTGCCCGAAATAATTCAAAACCACAAACAAACACATCCCGGCAAACATAGCAGCATTATCCCGCACAGCTACAGAATATCCCTGCAGGACATAATGCACGCACGGCTTTGCCACGCCGTATGAAAGGCCGTAGCAAACAGTGATGTTCAGCACAAAGCATAGCACTTCCCTGACAGATTTTCTGCCGCTTTTAAACGTAAAATATTTATTTAAAAAATAACTTACAATGCTCCCTATAATGTAATTCAGCGCCGAGGCGGCCCAATATCCTGTATGCAGGATATTGTAGCACAAAAACATCACGCTTGTCCCGACCAGCGTGTTGATTACACCTACGATTAAGAACTTAACTGTCACCCAGTCTACAACCTTTTTCATCTTCCACCCGATTCATCTTTCCTTTTATCTCTCCATCATACTGATGGATTCAATACCGACGCTTCCGCCCCTCACTACTTCGATAATTTTAAATTCCTCTTTCATAAGCTTCACTACCGCATCATTTTTCGTGGCAGTCTGCACAAACTCTAAAAGCAGGCTGTCCTTCCCGTAATCAATAACCTTTGCCTTAAAGGTTTCCGCTATCTGGAAGCACTCGACCTTGTCTTGCGCAGTGCATTTTTTTACCTTAATGTACATTATCTCTTTCATCCGCACAAAAACATTCGTAAAATCAATAACCTTGATGACCTCCACAAGCCGGTTTAGCTGCTTTTTTATCTGCTCGAAGGTTTCGTCATCACTCACTGTCGCAATTGTCATCCTCGAAATTGTAGGATCCTCCGTCGTACCCACCGTCAGGCTGTCAATGTTGTAGGACTTCCCGGAAAACAATCCGGATATTTTTGACAGTACGCCATCCTGATTCTCCACATACAGCGAAAGCCACCGCTTTTTCATTCCATTTCCGTTCATATCA
The DNA here is from genome assembly GCA_910579335.1 of uncultured Dorea sp. Classification (GTDB taxonomy): domain Bacteria; phylum Bacillota; class Clostridia; order Lachnospirales; family Lachnospiraceae; genus MD308. The sequence goes on from CAJTUQ010000024.1 coordinate 24,992, forward strand.
TCTTCCCCCTTCTCTTAACAGT
>CAJTUQ010000024.1:25106-25338 GCA_910579335.1 uncultured Dorea sp.
CCGGGTCAATATCAAACTCCAGGATATACGGCGTCTTCACACTTTCCATTGCTTCCAAAAACGCAGGTTCTATCTCTTCCTTCTTTGTGATACGGATCCCCTTCGCCCCGTAGCTTTCCGCCAGCTTTACAAAGTCCGGCGTATACGCAGGACACGGTACCTCCCCGCACTTTCCTCTGCATGCGGCCCCGGAACGCAGACAGGTCATAGCATAGCGCTTCCCGTAGAAAAG
>CAJTUQ010000024.1:25355-29922 GCA_910579335.1 uncultured Dorea sp.
ATGCCCAGATTGTTATTATTAAAGACGCAGGAGATAATCGGCAGTTCTTCAAGAACCGCCGTAGCAAGCTCCTGAATATTCATCTGCATGCCACCGTCCCCGGATATGGAGATAACCGGTTTCTTTGGATTCCCAATCTTTGCGCCGATTGCTCCGGGAAGCCCATACCCCATCGTCCCAAGCCCTCCGGACATAATCAGCTGTTTCTTCTCCGTAATCTCTGCAAACTGCGCCGTGAACATCTGGTGCTGGCCTACATCCGTAACGATTACCGCCTCGTCAAACAGACGGTTAATCGCATCTATCACATCCTGTGGCGTCATAACCGGCTTCTCTTTCATTTTCAGCGGGTGCTCTGCTTTCCACGCATACACTCTCTCCAGCCATTTCTCCGTATCGCAGCTCTCCACATACTCCAGCAGTTTTTCAACGGCTTCTCTCGCATCGGCTACGATAGGGACGTCCACCTGTACGTTTTTAGAGATTGCCGCCGTGTCAATGTCAATATGGACAATTTTTGCTTTCGGGGCAAAAGAATGGAGCTTTCCTGTAATCCTGTCATTAAATCTTGTTCCCACCGAGAAAAGCAGGTCACACTCATTTACCGCCATGTTGGACGCATAAGCGCCGTGCATTCCCAGATTTCCAATGTAAAGCGGATGGTTCGTAGGAATGGCCCCGCGTCCCATAACCGTCGTAACTACCGGTATGTTTGTCTTTTCTGCAAGCGCCTTAAATTCCTTTCTCGCCCCGGAGATGATAACTCCGCCTCCGGCCAGAAACAGCGGCTTTTTTGCTTTTCCAAGCATCTTTATGGCACGCTTTAACTGTCCGATATGTACGCCCGTGCTCGGCTTATATCCCCGGATGTTCACTTCGCTTGGATATTCCGGGTTTCCAAGCTCGGCCATCACATCCTTGGGAAGGTCAATCAGAACCGGCCCCGGCCTTCCGGTCCTTGCAATATAGAAGGCTTCTTTAAGAATCCGGCCCAAGTCCTCCCTCTTTTTTACCACAACGCCGTACTTCGTAATGCTCCTTGTAATGCCTACAATATCAACCTCTTGAAATGCGTCATTGCCGATGAGATGTCTCGCCACCTGCCCGGTGAAACACACAAGCGGCACACTGTCATAGTACGCCGTCGCAAGCCCCGTCACAAGGTTCGTAGCGCCCGGCCCGCTTGTCACAAGACAGACGCCCGTCCTCCCTGTTGAGCGCGCATAGGCATCCGCCTCATGGACAAGCGCAATCTCTTGTCTGGGCAGAATCACTTTTGTAAAATCCTGTTTATAAAGCTCGTCGCTGATATCAATGGTACAAGCGCCCGGATATCCGAAAATCGTATCCACACCTTCCTCGCGAAGCGCCTTTACCAGTAATTTGTTCCCGCTGATTTTTTTCATATCCATAAACCTCCTTATTTTATTACCTCTTTCGCAATCTTTTCCCACGAAATACCGCTCACGTCCGCAAATCCCCGCCGGCTTTGCGCAATGCTTTCCGACAGTGCCTTTGCCAGCTTTGCTTCAAACTTTGGCAGCTCCTCCAAAACGGGTTCATCCGTATTTCTCATACAAGGCAGCGGTACATACCGGATATCGGCTCCCGGCGCCGCCTCAGAAAGCCACTCCCTGACACCAGGAAGCTCCGTCAGCACTACCCGGTCGCCGCAGGCCAAGGCTTCGATTACCGTAAGGGGAATCCCTTCAAAAAAAGAGGGCAGCACAAAGATATCGCAGGCATTATAAACCTTTGCAAGCTCCGTCTGCGACAGTCTTCCCAAAAATTTGACCGGATACGGGCATTCCTCTGCAAGCTTTTGTATCACCCGGTATTCCTCTTTGTTTCCCGTACTGCCTGCCAGAAAAACCTTCAGTTTGTCCCTGTCATGGGAAAGAAGGCCGAGTGCCCGCAAAAGACTGATAACTCCCTTTTTTTCCGCAATCTTTCCGGCAAAAATAATTCTGGTAACACCGTCCGCATGTTTCTCTCCTGTTCTTCGGAACACAGTGCTGTTGTATCCCATCCCGGTTCTTGTGATTTTGCCGGCATCCGCGCCGTATATTTCCTTCACGCCCTCTTCCTGTGCCCGCTGGGGCACGAAAATCCGGTCAAGCAAGTTTATCTGCCTTCGTATAAATTCCCTCTCAAGCTCCGTCTTTTGCATCTGGCGCAAATCCGTATTATGGCAGAAGCCGTAGACTGTATATTCCGGAAATGCCTCCCGCACTGCGGCGGTAAGAAGGTACAAATGATGGCAGAGTATGATGTCCGGCCGAAGCTTTCTGACCGCTGTTTTAATCACCCTGAGAAACGTCTCCTTGAACTGCCCTGCCATCTTAGGAGTCATATCGCAGTATCTCGTACTTTTATAGGGCATCTCATCCGACATCCCTGGGATGGGAAACGAAAGATCCGCTTCTCCGCCGTGCCCCTCGCAAAAATAAACCGGATAGAACGTTACTTTCTCCGGCAGTTCCACTTTATCCGCCGGATACACGCCTGCCACGACCGCCTGCTCATGTCCTTGCAAAGCATATTCTTTTACCAGCTCCGTCAGGTAAACGCCGCTCCCGGTACTGTTCGGCTTCTGCGCCGTAATACTTAGAATCTTCATCTTGCCCTCTCATATATCGTAAAATAATATTCCAAATCAAAACAGGTCTGCTCCTCGCTGATTTTCGTCATCTCCCATCCGCCGTCCGTATCCAGATTCGGGAAATACGTATCTGCATCGTAAGCATGATCTATCTTCGTCACAAAAGCGGTATCGCAATAATCAAGCATCGCGCGGTAAATGCTCTCGCCGCCGATAACAAAGATGTCTCCATTGCATTTTTTTGCCTCTGTCTTTGCTGCCCTTACCGCTTCCTCCACACTGTGGACAATTACCGCTCCTTTTACTTTATAGTCCTTCTTCTTTGTAATGACGATATTGACCCTGTTTTTGAGCGGCTGTCCCTGAGGGAAGCTCTCCAGCGTCTTCCTCCCCATGATGACCACATTCTCCTTCGTTGTATCGCGGAAAAACTTCATATCCGCCGGAATACTCCACATCATCCGGTTATCTTTCCCGATTGCCCAGTTTTTATCAACCGCAACAATTAATTTCATAACACACCATTTCCTTTCCCGTATCTTTTATTTCCCTCTCCGCCGCCCTGCCTGTTTTACATTCCCGCGGCTTTTCACCAATCAGACCGCCACCGGAATATTTTTAATCTGTTCATGGCTCTCATAATCCAGAAGCTTTACATCCTCTCTTGTAAAATCATAAAAATCCTTCACATCAGGATTAAGCCAGAACTTCGGCGCCGGAAGGGGCTTGCGGCCAATCAGCTCTTCAATAAGCGGGATATGCCTGTCATAAATATGGGCGTCGGCAATTACATGCACAAACTCGCCCGCCTCCATATCACACACCTGCGCAAGCATATGAAGGAGCACCGAATACTGGCATACGTTCCAGCTGTTTGCCGTAAGTACGTCATTGGAGCGCTGGTTTAAGATTCCGTTTAGAGACAGCTTTTCGTGCCCCGGTTTCTTCGTCACATTAAAAGTCATACTGTAGGCGCACGGATAAAGGTTCATCTCATGCAAATCCCCATGCACATAGATATTCGTCATGATACGCCGGCTGTAAGGATTATGCTTCAAATCATAAATCACTCTGTCTACTTGGTCAAACATTCCTTCCTTATAGCGGTGCTTCACACCCATCTGATAGCCGTAAGCTTTTCCGATAGAACCGTTCTCATCCGCCCAGCTGTCCCAAATATGGCTGTGCAGATCATTTACATTGTTGGACTTTTTCTGCCAGATCCATAGAAGCTCGTCCGTACAGCTCTTAATCGGCGTCGGCCTTAAAGTCAGCGCCGGAAATTCCCTGCTCAAATCATAGCGGTTTACCACTCCGAATTTCTTGACCGTATATGCCGGCTCACCGTCCCCCCATACCGGCCGGACCTTCTCCCCCCTGGTGTCCGTACCGTTGTCTATAATGTCCCTGCACATATCTATAAAAACCTTGTCTGCATAACTCATATAGAAATCTCCTCCCTTTCATCCACAGTCTGACATTCAGTTTACCATGAAACAAAAAAAAGAGAAACCCAAAGTATCCCTTTTTCCTGAAAATCTGACGATTTGGCCTGACATTTTTATCTATACGCCTATTTTCGCAATTTCTTTGATATCTTTCCCGATCAAAAATTCATTTACCGCACTGTCCCTCGCTTTATCATAAGCAGAAAATATAAGTCTCGCCCGCTCCGGAGCATGATACACCTTCCAGTATCCGGTAAGCAAGCTCTCTCTCCCGTTATTTCGGATAAACGCCTTTACATCCTCCAGCGGATAATCAAGAAACACTCCGATCTCATGGGGAAACGGAATCTTCTTCCTTGAATACAGATTCATCCTCTCACAAAGACGGGCAATATCCTTATCAGGTTCGCCGTGCGCATATCCATAGCCGCCAAGAAACCGCCGCACCTTCTCTTCTTTCAGCATCTTGCCAAGCTCTCCTTCCCTGTAGAACAAAGCAAGACATCTTTCTCTCCTT
>CAJTUQ010000024.1:29948-30512 GCA_910579335.1 uncultured Dorea sp.
GAAGTATCCTGCAGGTAATATCCGTAGGCTCAAGCAGGCGGTGCAGGCACTCTGCCCACTCTTTTTCCACATTCAGGATACTTGCCCTGCGCATCCCCTTAAGAAACGGGGCGCAGTGCGCCGCAAGCTCAAACTGGATGCGTCTCTCCATATTCTGGCTGGATGCCATGTAAGCGATTATCTCCGCCGTCATCGTACTCTCCTGTTTTTTACCACATTGTTGTAGTATTATTCCCCAATCGGGAAATTTTATTAATCATACAGCCGCACTCTTACGGTTCAGCTATATTATACAACACTCTGTTTAACATCTTATAGAGAGCTTCGATTTCCTTTTTCGTCATCCCAAGCGTAAGCATCTGATCCAATTTTTTCCGGTCCCGCTCCATCCGTTTCTGAATGTCATAGGCTTTCCCCGTCAAAAAAATACTTTTGCACCGCTTATCCCTCCGGCTGGGAAGCGCCATTATAAATCCCTTCTCATCCAGCCTTTTAAGAATCCCCGTAACTGTGGGATTTTTAAGATTCAGCGCCTTCTCAATATCTCTCTGGTTCACTTCCTCC
>CAJTUQ010000025.1:0-252 GCA_910579335.1 uncultured Dorea sp.
CGCTCTCGGAAGAGCAGGGGATATCGTTTCTTCCTCCGTACCGGCTGCGTCTTCATATGCCGCCTGCGCATTTAAGCAGGCGCCGCCCGCTCTTTTTTCAAGCTTTTCTATCTGGCTCTCTACTGCACGCAGCCTCTCTAAAACGGCATCCTTTGAATCTTCCATCTGCGGCCTGCAAAGCTTGATAAGCGCCACCTCCAGAAGGACTCTCTTCTGCGCCGCATATTTAAGCTGCCCGGAAAGCTCCGAGAA
>CAJTUQ010000025.1:361-3568 GCA_910579335.1 uncultured Dorea sp.
CATCCTCCATGTCTTTTGAACTTCCCACTAACAGAAGGTTTCTCAAATACCAAGTAAAATCGGTGACAAACTGCGACAGCTCCCTTCCCTGCATGACGATTTCCTCTACGGTTTCGATAACCGCATGTACGTCCATGTCAAGGAGCTCTCTTAGAAGCCTGCTAAAAACTTCCGTGTCCACGGCTCCCATAACCTCCAAAGCATGTTCATAAGTAAGCCGCTCCCCTATATAAAAAGCCGCACACTGATCCAACAGGCTCAGCGCGTCACGCATAGAACCGTCCGCAATCCTCGCTATATAACGCACCGCCTTCTCCTCAACATCCAGCCCTTCCTTTGAAATCAATTCCGAAAGCCTGTCTGCAATCGTATCGATACTGATTCTCTTAAAATCATAGCGCTGGCAGCGGCTTAAAATCGTAATCGGAATCTTATGCACCTCCGTCGTAGCCAATATAAAAATCACATATGCCGGCGGCTCCTCCAACGTTTTCAAGAGCGCGTTAAATGCACCGATAGAAAGCATGTGCACTTCGTCAATGATGTAGACCTTATATCTGCCCTCCGTGGGCCTGTATGCAACCTCCTCACGGATTTCACGAATATTGTCCACGCCGTTATTAGACGCTGCGTCAATCTCTATCACATTCATTGAAACTCCTGCGGCGATTGCCCGGCATACCGCACATTCTCCGCAAGGACTCCCGTCTATGGGATGCTCACAATTTACTGCTTTGGCAAATATCTTTGCGACACTTGTCTTGCCCGTCCCGCGCGTCCCGCAAAACAAATAAGCATGGCCGATGCGGTCAGCCGTAAGCTGATTCTTTAAAGTTTTTACAACTGCGTCCTGCCCTTTTACATCTTCAAAGACATCCGGCCTGAACTTCCGGTATAACGCCATATAAGAAGACATCTATTTACACTCCATTCTGCACCTGCTATACTCCGAAGCTGATTCCGGTAAGCTCTGCTTCCTTAATGATTGAAGCTTTCGGGTCAACATATTTTAACTTGCCGGCCACTTCCGACAGCGGCACCCGCACCATCTCATTCTTCTTAACACCAATCATGCAGCCAAACTCGCCGTCCAGAATCGCCTCCGCCGCTGCTGCGCCAAGCCTTGTAGACAGCACTCTGTCGTACGGGCACGGCGAGCCGCCCCTCTGGGTATGCCCCGGCACGGTGATTCGTACTTCCTGATCCGTCTTTTTCTGCACTTTCTCCGCCAGCTCATAGGCAACGGAAGGATATTTTTCCTTTTCTTTTTTCTTCTTCAAATCTTTTTTCGACAGTTTTGCATCCTGTTTGGAAATTGCACCCTCCGCAACCGCTATAATCGTAAATTTCTTTCCGGCCGCTTTTCTTCTGTTAATCGCATCCGCAATCACGTCAATATCATAAGGTATTTCCGGAAGCAGCACAATGTCGGCTCCGCCCGCAACTCCTGCATGAAGAGTCACCCAGCCTACCTTATGGCCCATAACTTCCACAATAAATACGCGGCTGTGCGAGGTCGCCGTCGTATGGATACGGTCAATCGTATCCGTCGCAATATCGACGGCGCTCTGGAACCCAAAGGTCATCTCGGTTCCCCAAAGGTCATTGTCAATCGTCTTTGGAAGGGTGATTACATTCAAGCCCTCTTCGCTCAGCATATGGGCGCTCTTGTGCGTGCCGTTTCCGCCGAGCACAACCAGACAATCTAAATTCAGCTTATGATAAGTATGCTTCATAGCCTCTACTTTATCCAGGCCGTTCTCATCAGGAACACGCATCATCTTAAAGGGTTGTCTCGACGTTCCAAGAATGGTGCCGCCGACGGTCAGAATCCCCGAAAAATCCCTGGAAGTAAGCATCTTGAAATTGGAGTAAATCAGTCCTTTGTAGCCTTCCTGAAATCCATAAATTTCCACGTCATCACGCCTTGAGCATATTCCCTTTACGACTCCGCGCATCGCTGCGTTAAGTGCCTGACAGTCGCCGCCGCTGGTAAGCATTCCTATTCTTAACATACGTCTACCTCTCCTTCTATACAAAAAATTATGCTGATAAAAACAGTATACCTTATTTCAGGCCATGAAACAAGTTTTTCACAAAAAATGGGACACCGCTTCATAGATGAATACTCATCCAATCTGCGGCGACCCCTTTTGAAAATCACTCTGCCCTGGGAAATTTAATTGTAACTTTAAACAAATCGCCGTCAAGATACAGCTCAAAAATCCCTCCCTGCATCTGTGCCAGCGTCTTTGCAATAGACAGTCCCAGCCCGCTCCCTTCCGTGCTTCGGGAGATATCTCCCCTGATAAAGCGCTCTGTCAGCTCGTCTGCGGATATATTAAGCGCCTGCTCCGAAATGTTTTTCAGGCTGAACCTTGCATTTTGCTCTTCTACGGCAAGCTCCGCATAGATACGCGTCCCTTCCATTGCATATTTTGCGGCATTGTTGTATATGTTCTCAAAGATACGCCACATCCTTCTGCCGTCCGCCCGTATGATAACTTCCTCGTCCGGAAGCGCCAGCACTTCCTTAAGATTCCTCATCTGAAAACGTTCCTCAAATTCGCCGCTGACCTGCTGTATCATCTCTGCAAGATTTAAATTCATGTACTCTAGCGTAATATTTCCCGAACTTACTTTTGACGCCTCGACCACGTCTTCCGTCAGCGTTTTAAGACGCTGCGATTTCTGTTCCAGCACCTCTATATATCTTTGAACCTTCGCATCCTCAAAATTTTCCTGTTTCAAAAGCTCTACATAATTGATAATTGACGTAAGGGGCGTTTTGATATCATGCGAAACATTCGTAATCAAATCCGTTTTAAGGCGCTCGCTCTTAACACTTTTTGCTACTGCCGCTTCCATTCCCTCGCCGATTGAATTAATGTTTTTCGCAATGTCTCTCTGATCGCCGACAAGCTTGTCAAGCGATATCTCATATCCAAGCTCTCCGCAGGAGATTTTCTTTACGCCGTCTTTCAGCCTGCTTCTTCCAATTGCTTTGTATATAAGATATACAAACGCCGCCGCATCCGCAGCTGCCATAAACAGCGCCCATCCCGAAAACCCTCCGATATATCTGATGACGGCGCCCCAATGGATAAGCATATAGATTCCAAACAGTAAAATCGTCTTCCAAATACAATTCAGGTTCAGGAAAATATCTTTTACCAGTATGCCGATACATCTAAGAACACTGTTTTT
>CAJTUQ010000025.1:3595-29949 GCA_910579335.1 uncultured Dorea sp.
GCCTTTATTCTTCTAGCCAGACTCAAAAACCCGATTAAAAACACACAGTAGGTAAAAACTGCCAGCACACATCCGATTATAATGAAAAAAACGGAATCGCTCATAAACGGAACATACCAGCTCAAAGCCGTATTATCCGTCGGAATCATCGCCTTCCAGTCCAAATTAGCTGTCCCGAAAAACAAAGGTACCAGCCATACCAGTATCAACATTGCTGCCGCCGGCTCCGTCTTCCAACGGTCAAACGCATTCAGGTGAAGCTCCTCGTCTTTATCGCTGCGCCCCGCGATAACCGTAAGCCATAAGACGCTTACTATTAAAAGCACTGCCGATATACATCCAAATACCGCAACTCTTCTTGCACTGCTTCCATACTTTTCATATAAAGCATTTTCCGTATAAAACACATCCTGTACCGGATACGCTATATCCACCGCTGCCGCAAACAAAAAGTTTTCCTCGTCAAACCCGGAATACTTCACCTCATCCCTCCACCGGGAAGCGTCGACTCCCTCCATGTCCGTCTCAAAGTCCGCAAGCTTCGGATTTACGATCACATATTTTCCGGATACTTTCATCTGCGCTATATTTTTCTCCAGCTCGCCGTAGGTCCGGTACTCGGTTTTATTCGTATAGATACGCTGGTTTTTCGTATCCGCATAAATAAACGAAAAGTTTGTATCTCCTTCTTTTACGCTCTCCTTCGATTTTTTATAAACCGAATACTGATCATGCAGCGCATAAAGCACATCGCCCAGCATATTATAGGCCTCGTCGAGCCTGCCGTTCCAATCCGGATTACTATTCACGATAGAGAGAATGTCCTTCGCACCAACAGGCGCAAATTCCTCCGACTGTACTGCGCCGTCATAAATCCAGCAATCCTTATAAACCACATCGCCCTTTTTGTCCTGTAACCCCCGGAAGCTTCCCTCATGAAAAACATATTCCATTTGGCTTTCCGTAACAGTCACGTCGTCCACTGCTTCTTCCTCATTTGATGCTATAAACTGCAGGCCCCCACCCTTCAGCATCTCATAAAAATCTGACATCCGATAATATTCATACGTATCATCCGCTCTTTTACAGACTATAATCCCTTCCGCATTCTCATCAAGACGTACGCTTTCCTGCGGGTTTCCGTCTTCATCGGAAAATGTATCTCCGTACCGGAGCCCTATCCACTCAAGCAGCTCTCCCAAACGGTATGCAAATCCACTTTCATTTTTGCCGTTAATGATATTCGACTCGTGATAAACCTCGACGTCCACCAGCTTATCCGGATTATATTTCCCTTCCGTCTCAAAAAGCTCTGCGGTCTTAATTCCCGAAACCGCCTGCTGGCTGTACTCCATCATCTTTTCAATAAAGTTTCTGGAATCCTTATATTCCTTTGCAGGTTTTCCTGCAAATATCTCCGCGCGCAGTACCGGATAGGAAAAAAGCCACATGATGCTTGCCGTGATTACAATGACCAGTATATGGGAAACAACCGTCAAGACTGCTTTGGCGATATTGCTTTTATACCATTTTTCCTTCATGGAAACTCTCCTCTATGACTTTTCTATCTTATATCCAACTCCCCATACAACCTTTAAATACCGAGGCTCCTTCGGGTTAATCTCTATCTTTTCCCTGATATGCCTGATATGCACTGCCACTGTATTATCCACCCCGATTGCATCCTCATTCCAGATATCCTCATATATCTGGCTGATAGAAAATACTTTTCCCTGATTTTTTACAAGAAGAAGCAGAATACTGTACTCCAGCGGCGTCAGCTTTACCGGCTCTCCATCCACGGTCACTTCTTTTAAATCATCATTTACGGACAGGCCGCCAACGGTATATACGGATGCCTGCTCCGTATCCACCGTGCTTCCCAGCTTCGTATATCTTCGAATCTGCGACTTCACGCGCGCAATCAGTTCCAAAGGATTAAACGGCTTCGTTACATAATCATCCGCCCCAATATTTAATCCCAGAATCTTATCAGCATCCTCCGACTTTGCCGACAGGATAATAATCGGCATATTATTTGCCTCGCGTATCTTAAGCGTTGCCCGTATACCATCAAGCTTCGGCATCATAACATCAATCACAAGCAGGTCCACCCGCTCCGTCTCCAAAACACGAAGCGCTTCCATGCCGTCATACGCTTTAAGCACCTCATATCCCTCCTGCGTCAGATAAATCTCTATCGCCTCCACAATTTCTTTATCATCATCACAAACTAATATTCTTGCCATCTTTCATCACCCCCTTTATACTATACAAGAATATCAGAGAATTTTTAAGACTGATTGCGGAAAAATCTTAAGATATTATGAAAACCATTTGTCAGTATTTATCGATTTATGTCGAATTATTTCGGATTGTATATCAGCTTTATAAATACGTTTTAGTCTATAATGTGGTAAAGACTGGAAAATTTTCACAAAAGACTAGGGGGAAAATGATGGAAAATCGAACAATCGAACGGCTAATCCGCAGTCTTGGCATTGGCGCCACGTACCGCGGATACCGTTATCTCTGCTACGGGATTAGTTTGTGCCTGATAGATGAAGAATATCTGCTTTCAATCAGTAAACTGCTCTATCCGACAATCGCAAAAGAATTTAACACCACTCCAAGCAGTGTTGAACGTGATATACGAACCGTTGTACAAGTGTGCTGGGACAGGGGCAACAAAGCCCTCTTGCAGGATATGGCGCTTCATCCATTGCACAACCGGCCGACAGCAGGTGAATTTTTAGACATTGTAGTTGCATACCTTCAACATACTTCTGATACTAGTTCTGCAATTTAGGTTTTCTTCCCATCTTCTTAAGCTGTTCTTAAGATTTTTTTGTTTTCTTTTATAGATTCAACATAGTTTAGACACATTTAACCTTTATACTGGATATCAGATAGTTGATAAACAACTTATCACTATCTCCCCCTCAAAAAAGTATGCACTATGATTTGTGCAGGACTTTACTCTCATTCCTTTAGATAACTATAACAACAACGGAGACCCGCGAGCCGCATGGTAAGCGGGTTTTCGCTGTTTGTAGACCTTGCCCGAAACACCTCTCGGTCAAATCCCGGACAATTCGTGGACAGTTTTTCTAAAGAAATTTCTTGCATAAATATTTTTACCTTTTACTTCCACACTTACAAGTTATCTATTTTTTTATTATCACATCTTTTAACATTTAGCATCAATTTTATCCTTTATGAAGTATATCCTTGCCACAAAACATTCCCTTTGATAGAATAAGACAAGGCACTACATGAGAATGGCAGGCGGTTAGTCCTTCAACAAAGGGACTGAACCCTCTGATTACATAGAAATCCTGCTTGCAGGAAATCTAGGAAAGGAGGGCTTAACTTATAAGCGATTTTGAACTCCTATCCATCGTACTAATGATACTTAGTATCGTTGTAACGATTCTGATAGCATATATAAATCAATCAAAAAAGTAACCGCCCCTGCCCAAGGAATGCGGTTACTTTCTTTGTAATTAAATAAATTGGGACTAACCAACTATCAGTAGTGCCTTATTTATATCTCTATTCTAGCAAAAGACTTTTAAATTGTCAAATTTAACATTTTCAAATTTTCCTGTCCGTGGACAGTTTATCGATTCAGGTGTCTACGGTACATATAAAATATGCAGGTCACACAGTGTCGTTCCCGTATTCCCGGTATAAATAAGTGAATTTATCTTTTTCAGGGCAGAATAACTTGAATGCTCTTGTAAGGATTTATTTAAATCAATACCCATCCGCCGGGATTTTTCAAATGTCCCATTATCTACAATTCCGCCTGCGGCATCCGTAGGCCCGTCCGTACCGTCGCTGTCTATGCTCAGAAAACAAGCGTCTGGCAGGTCCTTTGCAGCTTCAGCAAACGCAATGGCCATCTCCTGTCCCGGTCCCCCCTGTCCCTTAACAGATTTCGGATCATCTATCAGGGTATTCACTTCCCCTCCGGCCACAAGCACAACCGGCCTTTCATACAGCCCGCCATTCTCTATAATCCCACGGGCAACCGCTCCGAAAAAGCGTCCGGCTTCTCTGCTGGAACCCGTTAATGATGACGTTAATATATAGCTGTTATATCCTGCCCTTTTTGCCGCCGCATCGGCCGCACTGCATAAATCAGGAACCGAACTAATGAAGAAACCTGCAAAATTCGATAGCTTTTTGGGCGTCTCATTTTCCCTGCTGCCGTTCATAATATAATCGACAATTGTCTTCGGTATTTTATTCTCAAGCTGATAGAATCGTATCACATTCTGTGCATCCGCAAAAGTCGTATTATCCGGCGCCATCGGTCCTCCGGTTACTTCCGCAATCTCCCTGGGATTATATTTTTTCCCGAACTCATCCACCGAATCATTCTGCATCAGCAAAAGGATTTCCGCCCCTCTTTGCTCGATCTGTCTCGCCAGCTGGCCGCCGTTAATTCTTGATATATGTCTGCGTATGGCGTTAATTTCATGTATATTGGCTCCGCTTTTTAAGCAGACATCTGCGGTAAGTATTTCTTCTTCAAGGGTAAAGCGCTCCAACGGACATGCCATCAGTGCAGAAGTTCCTCCGCTGATAACGCTGATGAACAAATCATCTTTTCCCGCACTTTTAACTAATTCCAAAATACGCATGCACCCCTGATAGCCTTCGTCATTAGGCAGAGGGTGTCCCCCTACAAACACTTCACTTTTCAACTGCCGGTCAGCGCTGTCGTAATTTTTTACAATCGCAACTCCCGCCGTAAAGTAATCTCCCAGCAGCGTTTCCAATTTATGCGCAGCAGAATTAGCGGCTTTTCCTCCGCAGATTAAATATATATGGCGTTTCGAGGCTAAATCCCATGAATACTTTCCGATTGACAGGACGCTTCCATTCAAGTCAATCAATTCCTCCAGCGTAACCGAGACATCCATTTTTTTTAGCGTCTGCTCCAAAATATCCAGAACAGCTTCCCGATGTGCCGTTTTTCCGTTATTTGATAATTCCTGACGGTTTTTTATTTTACTCATTATATCCAAGCTCATCTTACACTATAAATTTTTTCTATAGTATATCATTTAATCTTCTGTACTTCAATAAAATCAAAAACCGCTGCAATGTATATGATTGGAAATTCTTACACTATGGCCCGTATATATTCTAAACTGTCAGAAAATTCCTCTTCTCTCCTCATCCCATGCAATATCAACGAATCACTGCATCCATATTTTTCCATGAGCCGCACAAGCCGTCTGTAATCTAAAATTCCACGCCCGGCCGATGTCAGCACCGTCTCCTCTCCCGGAACACTCGCCATAATATCTTTTCCATGTACTATATAGGTATATCTTCCTAATCTGGAAAATGCGTCCTCCATTATCCGCCTTATATTTTCCGGTGTCGCCGCCCCATCCGGTACCATATTGGCAACATCCATAATGATACGGATTCTTTCTGACTTCACTTCCTCAAAAAGCCTGCATGCTTTATCTGCGCTGTCTATCACATTTACCACCTCCGGCTCTATCCCAAGGTATATATTATATTTCCGGGCATAATCAATCAACGGGTCTAACGTCCTGCGAAAAGCCGCCCAAGTCTCTTCCGTCTCATTATCCGGATGCCACACCCATGCGTCCTTTGGGTTCCGTGTCCCGGTACATAGCGTAATTAAATTGCATCCCAGCTCTTTGCAGCTGGCTGCAAGCGCTTCAAAACGCTTGACGCATTCTTTCACCAGTTCTTCATCCGGATGCACCATGTTAAAGGTTCCATTTAAGGCCGTGATTTTTATATTATGAAAATCCGCCTCCCTGCGTATGGATGACACCAGCGAATCCGGTATCCGGTCTGGAAGCTCCTCCAATCCGGCAGATGTATAATTAAACTGCATCTGCCGAAACCCATACCCCGCAGCTGCCTGAAACAGCTCCGGCAAACTTCTTCTTTTTATTTCCGGAGAATACATTCCCAGTTCCATTTTCAACTTCCTCCTTATTCAAATCAAATAACGCTTATCTACCGTCTTTTAACCCAAACCATTTTAAAACGCGCAGAATTGCCTTGTCCCAAAATTCCCAGTTGTGTTCTCCCTCTCTCTCCTCATAAGTAAAATCAATGCCCGCTTCCTCCAGCTTTCGGATAAACGGCGGATTCGTATGGTAGATCTCATCCTGTCTTCCTATGGTCAGATATAGTCTCGGCAGTCTGTCTCCTCTTTGAGCTGCGCGGAGCGGCCATGCGTTCAAATCATTATCCGAACCATTAAAATCATCAATTGTTCCCCAATCCATCACATGATCCATGACTCTGCGGTACTCATAGTAATTGTCATTCTTCAATTTAAAAAGCGCCGCCTCATCTCCAATCAAGTGAAAATACGCCGTATGGTCATCCGCCCGGAAATCAAGCATCCCAGACAGACTGGCCGCCGCCGCATACAAATCCGGCCTCATAAATGCCGCTTTCACCGCACCATACCCTCCCATTGAAAGTCCCGCTATATAGGTATCTTCTCTCCGTCCGGACGCCGGAAAATAACTGTGTACGATACCGGGAAGCTCCTCCGTAAGAAAATCGAAATAATTATACCCTATCTTCTGATTTGAATAGTAACTTCGTCTTACTGCCGGCATAACAACAATAAGCGGAACATTCTCCACATATCTTTCCAGGGCAGTATACCGCATCCAATCCGTATGGTCCTGGGACGTCCCGTGAAGCAGATAAAGCACAGGAAGGCACACCTTCCCTTCCTGCACGTTCTCTGCTCTTTTATTGAGACAGCGCACTTCCGGTATTAAAACATACATCTCGCTTTCTATACCCAAAATCTCGGAATAAAAATGAATATCCATCCACGCCATATTCTCACCCCTTTACCGAAGCATTCCAGGAAGAGTGCTAAAATCCATTGCCGGCATCGGCACAAA
Source organism: uncultured Dorea sp. (assembly GCA_910579335.1). Classification (GTDB taxonomy): domain Bacteria; phylum Bacillota; class Clostridia; order Lachnospirales; family Lachnospiraceae; genus MD308. Next base: position 10,528 of record CAJTUQ010000025.1, read on the forward strand.
ACGGCTCTGTATTTCTACAAAATTTTTATCCGGATTCGCCAACGCCAGCAGGATCTCTAACACATGCCTTGCCATCTCCCCGTTAAGCCGGCTTCTTCTTCCCATCCGCAGTCCGGCCGCCATCTCCGCAACTCCCAGCCCTCTGCAGTTGCCGCTGTGGGAAAACAGTACAGGCAATTGTGCCCACTCCGGATCATAGCCATTCAATTCTCTTTTTTCTGTCCTTTTGTATTTTATGGCATCGGTCTTACCTCCGAAACAATCCGGATTAGGAACCACTATCGTCCCCTCCGTACCGACAATCTCCACCCCTGCGTCTGCAGCACTGTTCCCGTCCCAGGAAAGTGTTCCCGAACCGATAACCCCGCTTTCAAACTCAAGCAGTCCGCTTACATAGGTGTGTACTTCCGGACTGACGGACTCCCCAAAATGCGGAGCGCTTGTAACCAATACCTGATTACGGCTTGTGCGGCCCAGGCTGGCTACACGCTTTACCGCCCCCAGAAGATACACCATGCACGTAACATAATACGGACCTATATCAAGCACGGGGCCTGCGCCCGCACTATAAAATGGCGCAGGATTCGGATGCCACACCTCAGGCCCTACCGCAATATTCTGAAAGCGGACTCCTATAGGCGTACCAACCCACCCATCCGCAATCAGCTTTTTGCAGGTCTGCACCCCCGCTCCAAGCACCGTATCCGGAGCGCATCCTACAAGCAGCCCTTTTTCTTTCGCAATACCGATGAGTTCATCGGCCTCTGAAAGATTGGTTGCAAGCGGCTTTTCCGTATATACGTTTTTTCCTGCCCGAAGCGCCGCCTTGCACAGTTCGGCATGAGATGCCGGATTTGTAAGGATAAGGACGATTTCTATTTCTCTCATCGCCAGCAGCTCCTCATTGTCTGTGCAGGCTTTTTTAATTCCATACTTTTTTGCCTGTTCTCTGGCCGCCTCAGGGTTCATATCTGAAACCGCAAGCACATTGACGTTATCATACAGGGTCGTCAAATTTTTGAGATAGATGTCACTGATATTCCCACAGCCGATAATTCCGACATTAACCCTCTCCATCTTCCATTCCTCCCTCTCTACAGCACTTTGCTTAAAAATAATTTTGTTCGTTCATTCTGAGGATTTTCAAATAATTCTTTCGGGCTGTTTTCCTCTATGATTTTTCCCTCGTCAAAAAATATAACTCTTGTGGCAACTTCTTTTGCAAATCCCATCTCATGTGTAACTGCAATAATCGTCATTCCCTCATTACAGAGTTCTTTCATAAAATCTAACACCTCGCCCACCATCTCCGGATCCAGCGCAGACGTAGCTTCATCAAACAGCATTACGTCCGGCTCCATCGCCAGTGCGCGCACAATTGCCACTCTCTGTTTCTGGCCCCCTGACAATTGCGATGGAAATGCGCCCGCTTTATTCTCAAGCCCGATTCTTTTCAACATGGCGGCTGCTGTCTGTTTCGCTTCAGCATCAGACATTTTTTTGACCTTGCGCAGCGCAAGTGTAATATTATCCAAAACAGTAAGGTTGTTAAATAGATTAAACAGCTGGAATACCATTCCGATTTTTTCCCGCAGCTTATTAATATCCGTATCCTTTCCGGTAATCGAATCCCCCTCAAAGATAATTTCTCCGCCGTCAGGTTCCTCCAACCGATTCAGACATCTGAGGAAGGTGCTTTTTCCACTTCCGCTTGGGCCGATAATCACAACCACTTCGCCTTTTTTTATTTCAAAATCCACTCCCTTTATAACTTCAAGTCCTCCAAAGGATTTTCTTAGATTTCTTACTTTAATCACCAGCCTTCAGCCTCCTTTCCATCCTTCCAAGAATCTTCGTAAGCACGTATGAAAGCAGGAAATATAAAACTGCCGCAATAATCAGCGGAGAAAACGGCAGAAATGTATTGCCGCGAACAGTGTCCGCATTATACATCAGTTCATGAATCCCGATTACCGACGCAACAGAGCTGTCTTTTGTAAGTACGATAAATTCATTGCCCAGCGCAGGCAGTATGTTTTTAACTGCCTGCGGGATAATAACGTTTGTCATTGCCTGCGTCTTCGTAAGTCCCAGAGACCTTGCAGCCTCCATCTGTCCTTTATCGACAGCCTGTATGCCCGCCCGTATAATCTCTGCCACATACGCTCCGCTGTTTATCGCCAATGCGATGACTCCCGCAAACATATCCGGCAGCTGCAGGCCAAGCAGGGCAGGCAGCCCGTAATAACTAATATACAACTGTACCATCAGCGGTGTTCCCCTGATAAAATTAATGTAAGCGGTTGATATGCCGCGCAGGAGTCCAAAATGCGACAGCTTCATCAATGCAAAAACCAACCCTATCACCAGCCCAAAAATAACCGCAAAAAATGCCAATATTATCGTCATTTTCAGACCGGTAAGATAAAATGTATAATATCTGGGCAAAAAATCAAAACTCATCCTATCACCTCAATTAATCCCTGCCCTGCCGCAAATCCGTCCGGACAGCCGTCTCTAAATTTATAATTGTTTTCAGCTCCTATTCATCTACAAGCATATCAATCATGTCCGCATCAAGCATACTGTCTGCTTTTTCCAACAGCTTATCATACGTTCCGTCATCCATAATGCGCTGAAGGGTTTTATCAATGGATTCTAATACATCCGGCGCCTCCTTTGATACTGCAATAGACGAACCTACATCATATTCCGGATCATTCTTAAAGATTAATTCCGTTGCCGTCAAGCCGGGATTTGCGATTGCATAGAGCTGCGCAATCGGGTCGTCCAGTAAAGCGCCGTCAATTTTCCCACTCTGAAGCTGCAATATAATATCTGCATTTTTTGCAATTTCTACAGTCTTTGCCTTCGGATACATCCGCGACATAATCTCGCTTTGCGTTGAACCTTTCTGAACCCCTATCAGTTTCCCTTTCATATCGCTGTCTGCGGGAAACTCATCTTTGTTGTCATCACGCGCAAGAATTGTCTGAAGCGTATCATAATAACGGATTGAGAAATCCACGCTCTGTCTGCGCTCCTCGGTTGCAGCCATGCCTGCAGCAACAAAATCAACATTTCCGGCCACAAGAGCAGCCAGCAGCCCATCAAAGGACATATCCTTTATCTCTAATTCAACGCCCAAATCCTTTGCAATTTCTTCCGCCACAAAAATATCAAACCCGGTAATCGTATCTTTTCCGTCTATTTCCTTGTGAAACTCCAGCGGAGGAAAACTAGCCTCCGTCCCCACGACGATTTTTCCGGATTTCTTAATTTTTTTCATGGTATCAGACATTTTTTCCGTCTCAGGATTTTCTGTTTTACTTTCCGTCTTGGACGAGCATGCTGCCAAACCTGCCAGCATTGTTATCACCAGAATCATTGTTACAATTTTCTTCGCTTTTTTCATAATACTGTTTCCTTTCATTTGTTTTATTTGTTTTATATCCTATTTCACCGTATATACAAGAAACGGATGAATTACGCTGTGCACAAGCTCCACTCCCAGTCCCGGCAGCTTTGGAACGGTCAGCCTGCCATGACATACTTCTTTTTCAAATGCATGATTTACAATTTCATAATGGAGTTCGGGCTCGTAAGGGAAAATTTCGAGGATGAAAAAGTTACCGGTACATGCCGCAAGCTGTATGGCTACCGCAGTCAAAACCGGGCCGCCGCAGTTATGAGGCGCAAACTTTATCTGGTAAGCTTCCGCCATTGACGCAATTCGAAACGCTTCCATCAAACCGCCGCAGGTTCCCGGATCCGGCTGTACGATATCAACCAGCCGTTTTTCCATAAGCCGCTTAAAACCATATCTGGTATATAAGCGCTCACCCGCCGCAAGGGGTACAGACACACTTTTTCTTATCTGAAGCATTGCATCTATATCAAATGGATCTGTCGCCTCCTCATACCACACCGGATTGTACGCCGCCGCCGCATTTGCAATCTTTATCATGTCGGACGGCGCACCTTCTGCGGTTACATCCACCATGATATCTATATCATCTCCCACCGCCCTTCTTGTCTCCTTAACTGCCAAAACACTTTTTTCTATTGTTTCTTTCGAAAGATTACGTCCGATATGATGTACATTCAGATGCCTTACCGGGTCAACAATACTCAAAGGGTAAAGTTTCATTGCATCGTATCCGTCTTCCGCCACCTTCTCTGCCCGTCTGGCAAAATCCTGGGCAGTCTCGCATACGCCCTCAGACCATCCGTTCGCATAAACTTTAAGCTCCGTATTGCATACCCCTCCAAGCAGCTGGTACACCGGCACTCCCAGCACTTTTCCTTTAATGTCCCAGAGAGCCTGCTCTAAAGCGCTGACTGCACTATAAAAAATAACTCCCGCCCCCTTCCCCCAAAAAGTACCGTAATAAAATTCAGACCATACCGCATTAATATTTTCAGGGTTTTTTCCTATCAGATGCGCCCCGGCCAGCTCGTATATCATTGCCGCCGCCGCATAGCAGCCTGTCCCAAAACCCACCGATGCCTCACCTGCTCCTGTGTATCCTTCATCTGTCATTACCTCCGCAATGACCGGACGCATCGCTTTCGTCTCTACAACATAGACTCTTACCTCGGTTATTTTCAATATCCCGCCTCCCCAAGATGCGCCATTATAGGAAGTTTTTCAATATCCAGCATGGGAATCCCTGTCTTTTCCTCCGTCCGCAGCATAAAATTAATGTCAGCCGTCCGCGAGCCTTCCCTCGGCGCTCCGGTTTTAAACATATGAAATTCATAAGCGAACCCGATTTCTTTCTCCGGATCATCAAGGACGCCTCCCGCACGTCCGGACGGGATAACAAGCATCCCCTGTTCTTTCGCATACCGTGCTGCTTCTAGTGCTTCCGTAACAGTTCCCGCCTGATTGGGTTTAAAGATGACACCATCCGCAGCCCCTATTTTTACCGCCTTTTGAATGCGCTCTTTATCCGTACAAAGCAAATCATCTCCTACAACAACTGTATTCAATTGTTTTCTTGCGGCTGCAAATCCTTCAAAATCGTTTTCCTCAAGCACGTCTTCCATGAACGCAAAAGGATAACTCATAGAAAGTTTTTTTAATACTGCAATCATCTCCTCCCTGCCGCGAAGCTTTCCCCTGTATCGGTATGCTTTCTCCTGCACGTCATAATATCCGGTCGCCGCACAGTCCAACGCATAGCATATATTTTTTTTGTAACCGAGCTTTCCGACCGCCCGTTCCAAAAGATCCATAACCGCAAATGGATCTTCATCCGGAGCCGCATGGCCGCTGTAGCTTCCCAAGTCAACCTCCCTCCCCGTTTCTTTCGCTATAAGCTCCGGTAAATACATAAAAATTTCTACGACCATACGGATTGCTTCTTTGACCGATGTAATCCCCTTTGGAACAATCATAAATTCCTGAAAATCCTGCTTGATTCCTCCGCATCTTCCGCCATTAATGACATTTGACGCCGGCGCAAATAAATAGCGGGGCCGCTTTTTGGTCATGGATTCGTATAACTGCATATTCTTCAAATCAGCCGCTGCATAGGCTGCCGCCGCAGATACGGCAAAAATCGCATTTCCTCCAAGCCTTGTCTTTCGTTTTGTCCCATCCAGCTCAATCAGCTTATCATCAATTTCCTCCTGTTTCTCCACATCCATCCCGATAAGAGCCGGAGCGATAATCTCATTCACGTTCCTCACGGCCTTGCAGACACTTAATCCACTGTAAAATCCGGGATCGCCATCGCGCAGGACAAATGCCTCCCCGCTTCCCACGGACGTCCCTGTCGATGCACCCGCACACCCTGCCGCTCCGCCCTGAGTAACGATTTCCGCCTCAACCACAGGCCTCCCGTTACAGTCCAAAACCTGCCGGGCATGAATGCTTTTGATTTTTCCACCGCACATGCCGTTTACCTCCTTTCATCATTTTTTACCTATGAGATATATAACACGTTAAAATCACATAAGTTAGTTCCCGTATTCCCTGTAAATATAGAATCGGACAATTCGTATAACACATCTCCGCTTCTGTGATTTCTAAGTACTTCATATATATTATGCCCGCTCTGGGTAAGCCTCGATATTGTATAGCCGTCTACGATCCCTCCCGCAAAAAGAGTCGTCCCGTCGGTTCCCTCCGTATCGATGGAAGCCGCCGCCAGCCCCGGTATGTCCTGTATGCCTACAGACAGTCCGAGTACAAGTTCATGGGACGGGCCTCCCTTCCCCGCTGGTTCATTATCAATACAAGTAGTTGTCTCGCCGGAACAGACAACAAAACACGGCGGCTCCACAGGCCTGTTTAAAAACTTAATTTCTCTTGCGATAGAAGATAACACATATCCTGCTTCACGGCTTTCTCCTTCCATACTTGTAGACAATACAATCACCGGCATATTCATCCTTTTCGCCGCACAGACTGCCGCTTCACAGGAATCGGCCACAGTTCCGACGGAATAGCTCGTAAGAGTATCAGCCATTTTTTTCGGGGTCTCCTCCACGCGGGAATCATCCCACAGATAATCTGTCACCGCCGCCGGCAGGGAATGATACAAGTTATAGTTAGAAATCATATCTCTGGCATCTTTTACCGTAGTACTATCCAAAGCAAAAGGCGTCCCCCACAGCTCGACAGGCTCTTCCGGATTCTTTGTAGGCCCCATATCCACGGCATCACACACCATAATACTGATATGTTCTGCCCCTCGCTCAGCAATGCGCTGCGCAAGCCGTCCGCCGTTAGTCCGTGAAATATGCCTGCGTACTGCATTAATCTCCTCTATGCCGGCTCCCGATTCCAGCAGCGCCTTCTGTGCGGCGATTTCGTCTTTCAATGTTATACCCTCCACAGGATAGGTTAACAGAGCGGAACTGCCGCCGCTGCAGACAGATATAAACAAATCGTCTTTATCTGCCCCGGCAATCAATTCCAGCATCGCCTTGGCCGCCTCCAGCCCCTCCTCATTAGGCAGCGGATGTCCGCCAATATATACATCCGTATTTATGTATTTGTCCTGCGGCTCACTGATTTTCACAGAAATAATTCCCTTCGTAATGCGCTCTTTTAATATACTGCATACCGCTTCAGACATCGCATTGCACGCCTTGCCTGCGCCAAGCAAATAGATATTTCTTTTTCTGTTCAAATCCCATCTGCGATTCCCGACTATCAATATATTTCCTGACAAGCGCATAATTTTTTTTATCTGCCTGCCGGCATCTACAGTTTCAAGCACCTGATTCATCAGATTTAATATTTTTATCCGAGAGTCGCAATCACCATGTCGTATCAAATCATTGTAATTTCTGATCTTCGGATTTGCGTCCATATGCATTCCTCCTCGTTAGCCTCTAAATTTAGCTTGATATTACCACACCTAAACTTTTATTTCTTTGCCGGCATTCTGTCAAAATTATTAAGAAATCTCTCCGTATTTTTTTCTTTTTACAGTAACATCCGCATAAATTCATATATTTTACTATTTACATCCATATTTTTTATATTTATAATATGCTTATATTCTGCTAATACTATGCAGTTATTGAATTATTCAAAGGAGAAATTTATGCACAAAATCGAATGCTGTTATGACCATGTCCATTCCTATATGACCGGGCACAGTCACCTGTATGCACATGTAATCATTCCATTATCGCAGATGCTTTATCTGCGCATTGATGACAATGATTATTGGCTCAACACTGAAAATATTGCCATTGTGCTGCCGAACGTATTCCACCGTATCATCTGTACCGAAAAATTTATCTGGTTTAATATTCCCGGTGAAATGCTTTACAAAAATGATGCGGAACCTATCAGCCGCTCCCCTGTTTTCATTGTTACAGACCAGCTCCGCCCATTAATCGCGCTCATCCATTATGAAGCGCAGACTCACATTGAAAGCGATGCTTTGCGTTATCTGTTTTATTACCTTTATAGCAAACTTCTGGATAAACATAAGCTGAAATCCGTGATTTATATAGAATCGCATTTTTCCGAGCCAATTACCCTCTCCGAACTGGCGCGTCTCGAAAATTACAATCCTACTTATTTCAATAGCTGGTTTAAAGAACAGACGGGCACAACGCCGGGAGAATATCTTGCAGAACTTCGAATCAAAAAAGCCGAAGAACTGCTTATAAATACAAAATACCAGATTCTGGACATCGCCCTCCAGTGCGGCTATACGAATGCGTCAGCCTTTACACGCGCTTTCCGCATGCGCACAGGGCTCTCTCCCCAGAAATACCGCCTCCGCAATAAAAGTATTGTCAAATACAGCAATCGCTCTTACTGGGAGCCCGATGTTCCTCTTGAAGACGAGTAGCTTTTACGTCAAAAAAGCATCGACCTTAATCTCTATTTCGGCCGATGCTTTAAACACCCTTTTCTTTCTTCAATTCATACTATATAACTTCCGCCTCTACCTGACGACTTTGTCCTGACTATAATTTATTCCCACCGTGTCAATCATCTGATTAATCTCCTTGTCGTAGACAAAGATTTTTAAATCCTCGGAAAATTTGTAGGTTTCCTTGTCAAGCATCACAGCCGGCTTCTTTCCCTCGGTACTCTGAACCCATCTTTCATTAAATTCTGTCTCTACCTTCCCTCCATCCGCCGGATAGACGCTTTTCTTCCCGTCATCGTAAATATATATGCATCTTCCCTCCGGCAGCTTAACATCGAAAGCCGTACCTTTCTGATCCAAAAATGCCGTAAAATCACTGGAATCCTTCACCATAAGAATATATTCGTAGTTCCCCTCACTTATAAAATCCAAATATTCATTCTTATCGTCAATCATTTTTATCTGCTTGCTCTTTATATGCGAACGCCATGCTTTCATATCTTCATCCCACTGGCTGTCCTTGCCGCCTTTTTCGCCCAGTCCTCTTTCAGACAGCATTTCTCCAAAATATGCGGTTACTTTTTGTCCTCCTTCATAGTTCAAATGAGCGTCGTCACAGAAGTCCGTCCGCACATCTATTCCCACCTCATCCATCATATGGAAGAAATTATAATATGGGACATTCCTGTCCGCCAATTCCTCCCCTAGTTTATTAAATATCTTCTGCTGGTATTTTGTCTTCCCGGAAGCCTCATACGGCATTACTGTAAAAATTAATTCTACATTATTTTCTGCGCATACATCAATCATTTTTTCTATATAAGTCATCGCCGTCTTCGGAACTTCCTGTGTCTCTTTCTCTTCCACCTCCGTGAAAGCACTTGCATCATAAACATTAAACTGAGGCGACGCTCCCTTTGTATGGCACACCTGCTCTTCAAAGTCCTCCTGTGTCAGCTCTTTCCATCTTGCATGATACAAATACAGCGGGAAAGCAAACTCAGCCCTGTTTTCCTTCGGTATCAGGTCCGTCAGCATCCGCAGCATATTGGCACTGCGGGGCATAGCATTCGCCATGCCGTGGGTATAGGATATATACTCCAGCTTTTCATCAAGATATGCCTTATATAGCTCTACTACGATAACATCCGGATGCTGCCTGCGAATCGCATCCTTCACGCAGTAATATTCCATAGGAACCCCCATGCCGTTCCCCCCTAATACCGACGACTTTATTCCGTAATCCTCCCACAACTGGAACGGGTACGCTGTTACAAAAATGTGGGAGCTTCCGATAAACACCGCTTCCAGGCTGTCTCTTTCCTCCTCATAAAAGGAAGAAATCCTGCTCTCTTCATCCTTTGTCATCAATATATGGTTGCATTCAGCAAGTATCATACTCAGCAATATAACAAAAGCCAGCACCTTTATTACTATAGATAATTTTCTTTTCATACCGATACCTCCAAGAAAAAACAGCACGGATCCTAAAACTGAAAATAAATAAAAGAAGTTGCGTCATAAGCCGCCCCGTACACTCCGAAAATAATAATGGAGACGATTGACGCCGCATAAAGCATATACCGGAATACGATGTTCTGCCTTGCGATACATTCTCTTATATGCACATTGCAGTACTGCAGAATACTGACTCCCGCCAATACCTCCAGCGATATAAATAAAACAAACAAGTCTTTAAAATCCAATCCCATTCCAGAAAGCGATCCGTCAAAGAAAAGCCAAGCATTATTAACGGAAAACATCCTCCTGATAATTCCAAGCGCCGCCGCAAGGTTGTCCGCCCTGAAAAATATCCACGAAAAATTAATAAGTAAAAATGTACTAAACATCCTGAACACTTTGCCGCCGAATCTCTCTGAGCTTAATTTGCACCCAAATCTCTTTTTCAGCACGTTCTCAATAATCTGGTAAAACCCGTTGATGCCTCCCCATATTACATAGGTCCAGTTCGCCCCGTGCCACAAACCGCTCACCAGAAACACGATCATCAGATTCATATAATGGCGCAGCGGCCTGCACCGTCCTCCCCCCAGAGGGATGTACAGATAATCCCTAAACCATGTGGAAAGCGAAATATGCCATCTTCTCCAAAACTCTGATACACTCTGGGAAAAATACGGCTGCCTGAAATTCTGCATCAAGGTAAAGCCCATCACCTGCGCAGCTCCGATAGCGATATCGGAATAGCTGGAAAAGTCACAGTAAATCTGCACGGCAAACAGCATCGTGGCAATCACCAGTTCCCAACCGCTGTAAATCTGATAATTGCCATAAACAGTATCTACCAATATGGCGGCCTTATCCGCTATCACAAGCTTTTTAAAAAGTCCCCACACCATAAGCTGTAAGCCGTAAGCAACCCTTTTTTCATCGAAATAATGGGGCTCCTTAATCTGATGGAGCAGGTTTTTCGTCCTTTCAATAGGTCCCGCAACCAGCTGTGGGAAAAAAGATACAAACAGTGCATAATTGACGAAATTTTTTTCAGCCTTTACTTCCCCCCGGTACACATCCATCGTATATCCTAACGCCTGGAATATATAAAAGGAGATGCCTACCGGCAGCAATACGTCAAATTCGGGGATGCTTACAGCAATTCCCAGGTTTCCAAACAACGCTGTTATAGCATCTCCAAAAAAATTATAATATTTAAAAAGGGCAAGAATCGAGAGATTTGCAAGAAAACTCCCGGCCACTATCAGCTTTTTATACTTCTTTCCAACCTCCAGCAAAAGAGATGCGGCATAAGTTATAACGGTGGACGTAAGCAGCAGTACGATATATTTTACATTCCAGCACATATAAAAGTAGTAGCTTGCGGCCAAAAGCCAGTATATTTTTAATTTTTGCGGTATACAAAAATATATGAGTATAACTATCGGGAAAAAAAACAAAAATTGTATAGAATTAAATAACATCTCTCCAGCCCTCTCAGCAGATAACAGTATTTCTTCATCTTATATACGGCATATGCAATACCAATTTCTGTCTTTATCATACGCCTCCATAAAAGCTTCATTAGTATAGCACAAAACACCCTGACCATCAATATTCAAATCTTCTTCCTCATTTTTGCAGTTTCATTGTAATATTACAGAAAATTTCAGTTATTTTTCCAAAAAGTGTTGACTTTAAAGCTGCTTCAAGCTTTATAATCTACTCAACATCCAAGTGATTTGCTGGTTCCTCTCAAACAAATCAAAGACTTTACCGGAATAGGAGGTATAACAATATGAAGATTAAAGACGTAGAAAACAGAGTCGGTATTTCGGCGGCAAATATTCGATATTATGAAAAGGAAGGACTGATAAATCCGGCAAGAGACGAAACAAACAATTATAGAGACTACTCACAACGGGATGTGGAACAGCTTGAGCGAATCAAAGTATTGCGGGTTCTGGGGGTTCCGATATCTGATATCCGGCAATTAAAAGACGGCGCTGTTTCCCTCGGCAATGTTATGGAGCATCGTCTTGAATTACTTAAGGAAGAGGAGAAAAATCTTGACGCAGTAAGGCGGGTGTGCGAAAGTCTCCGGCAGTGCAATCTTTCCTACGATGCCATATCTGAAAGCATCCTTGCAGAAGACGAGGAGTGCTTTAGCCGGCAGCTCGCACGCATTTTAAAAGAAGATATTACCAAAGAAATCCTGACGCCGCGGCAGTTCAACAAGAATCTGGCACTTGCACTGTCATGGGGATATTTTTTAAGCGCCGTTGTCTCGTTCTTTCTGGGCAGCTGGCTGCTTTCCTACTCCGGAACGGTCAAAGAAGCCGGAGCGTTGATGAATATATTGGGAATAGCCGAAAAAACGCTTCCTTTTGCAGTTGCATTTGAAAATATATTCTTTGTCCCGCTCATGCTTTGCATCGCCTGTTATGTACTCATGTATTTCACGGCAAATGTGAAAATACTGTTTTTTGTTTTTCACTTATCCGCACTGAATTTATGCCCTGTGATCGCCTTCTTTTATGCCTTTGCAACGACCTTTTTTAATATAAATCCGACATCTCAGTTTGAAAATCATTCCGTCAGCGGCCTGCACCTTTGTCTTTTCTGCCTTATGCTCGCCGCTTATGTGATACTGCTATACCTGTTGTCCGCTGCATGGGACAGATTGTTTTCGAAAGCCCGGTATGCAGTCGTCACAGCTCTTATCTATACTGCAGTTTTGACACTATTGACCAGCATATCCGACGGCCGTGGCTGACAGCCCTGATTGGCTTTTTCTTCTTTACTTTATTTATCGGCTTAAACTGGTTTCACGCATACCAATCCGCCAAAGGAAACAACCGGTATTACGCTTTAACAGAAGGATGCCGGATTATGAATATTTTCGGCACAATGTTCGACATGAAAGGAAAAACCATTCCTCCTTTCGTACAAAGATAAAATACAGACATATTCTAAAATTTTCCATGAAAATCCCCTCCTGCACATTTAGGATGTACAGGAGGGGCACCCTTATCTTCCAAAATTCTCTCTCCAAGAAAACCAAAACCTACAATATCGAGAAAAAAATCACCATCCCCGACGCCAAAACATCAAAAACAGTGATTTCACTGCGCGATCAGGGGCTCGAACCCTGGACACCCTGATTAAGAGTCAGGTGCTCTACCAACTGAGCTAATCGCGCTTATTTCTTAATTTTCTTTTATTATTTCCTTAACGCAAGTGCTATTATATAACAGTTTTTCGGTGATTGCAAGTGATTTTTTTATTTTCTGTCACTTTTTCCAATTTTTTTAATTAATTTTCTTGTCTTTTGTAGATTTTGGGAGAAGATACATCCCATTTATCTCTTTGGCATTTCATTTGCCGGAGGCATGCATCTATGGCCTTCACAGACATAATACGTAGTCCTCCCATTAAGGCGCCTGTACCCTTCTGCTTCGTCTCTAAGCACTTTAATCTCTGCAGTCAGCGGCAGATGCGGCACTATATCTTTTTCCCTGTCATCTTTTCCAAGCACTACTGTAATTTTTCTTGGCGGATTATCATACAGAAGCAGCGCCGTCAGGAACATACAGCATCCGGCCGGGTAATGGCAGGACTCCCTTGACATATACGCCAGCTGCCTTTTGGCTTCCCTTTCATATCTTTCTCTTCCCGTAATCTGAAATAAACGCACCAGGCAATACGACATGACAGAGTTTCCGCTGGGCAGCGCATTGTCATAGTTTTCCTTCGGTCTTGTAATCAGACGTCCATTCTCCGACCCATATAAAAAATATCCTCCGTCTCTCTCATCCAGGAATTGCTCCACTGCTTTTTTGCAAAAACATTCCGCCTGTTCCAGATATTTATTTTCTCCGCAAGCCTCGTACAACCCTATCAGCGCCGCCGTATAATATGCATATTCATCCAGAAATCCTTTAACCGTACTCCGTCCCTCCCGGCAGCTTACATAAAGGACGCCATTGTCATCAAGATTATCCTCCAGAAATTTCTGTGAACGTACTGCTGCCGTAATATATGATTCCTTTCCTGTCACCTTATATAAAATCGACAAAGCCGAAATCATAAGGGCGTTCCATGCAGTAAGCACCTTATCGTCAAGATGGAGCTTTATGCGTGCTTTCCGGTAATGATATAAAATCTCCTTTTCTTTTTCAAAACCGTCATTTAATTCATTCCCGTTAAGCAGATTCGGAATGCTTTTTCCTTCGAAATTTCCTTCCGGCGTTATCCCAAAATATTCACAAAAATCCTTTCCCCTTTCCGTACCGAGAAGTCTGCATATCTCATCATACTCCCACACGTAAAACCTTCCCTCAAATCCTTCACTATCTGCATCCTGTGCAGAGTAAAATTCCCCGTTCGGCCCTGTCATCTCACGCAGGACGTACCGGGCTGTTTTTTCCGCCGTATAAAGCAGCTCCTTGCTGCCTGATATCTTGTATGCAGCGGCATATGCTATGATTAACAATGCATTGTCATAAAGCATTTTTTCAAAATGCGGGACGAGATAATATTTGTCTGTGGAATAACGTGAAAAACCATACCCGATATGGTCAAAAATCCCTCCTCTGCGCATTTTCAAAAGTGTAGCCTCCACTTGCCTAAAGGCGTTCCTATCTTTATAAATCCATGAATATAACGTAAGAAACAGTAGATTAAACGGCATAGGGAACTTCGGCGCTTCCCCAAATCCTCCGTGTACGCAGTCAAAGCTTTCAGCCAGTATTTTTGCCGCCCTGTCCGGCAGGCTGCCGTCTATATCCTCTTTCCCGTCCTCCGCCTTTTCTGCGGATTTATGCAGCTCAAGATATGCAAGGAGTTCATCTGCAGAACGTACCAGCTTCCTCTTATCCTTCCTCCACTTCTCTGCAATGGCAAGCAGCAGTTCCTTAAGACCCGTCATTCCCTTTTGAAATTCCGGCGGAAAATATGTCCCTGCAAAAAACGGCCGCTGCAGCGGCGTCATAAATATACTCAACGGCCATCCTCCGCTTCCGGTCAGCGTCTGGCAGACAGACATGTATACACTGTCGATATCCGGGCGTTCCTCCCTGTCCACTTTGACAGATACAAAATACTCGTTGAGAATATCCGCTATCTCCGTGTTTTCAAAACTCTCGCGCTCCATCACATGACACCAGTGGCAGGTACTGTATCCAATACTTAGAAATACAGGCTTCTCCTCTCTTTCTGCTTTTTCAAACGCCTCCTTACACCACGGATACCAATCCACCGGATTTTCGGCATGCTGCAGCAGATACGGACTTTTTTCGTTTTTCAGTCGATTACTCATAGAGTTCCTCCTTTTATTTACAGCTAAAAGAAACTTCTCCTATTATTTTCATGTTTTTAGCGCTTTATACATTTCTTTTTTCGCCTCAGTACTGCATTTCGGGCAAATGTGTAGTATAATTTGTAATAATTCCTGCAAATTGTGAGAAAGGGGTAGATTGAAATTATGGAAAATAAATCTGTTACCTGTAAAATTGAGCACCATGCTATGCTGTTTGCTTTTCTTGCCAAACATGCCATCGAACTGTGCGGAGAGCGTGGGAAAGAGGCTATTCTTTCCGGCATGACCGCATACGGAAGGGAACGCGGCGCACGTATGGCTGCCAATGCGCGGGCGCGCGGCGACGAGCTGACTACTATGACCAATCAGGCATATGGCGAATGGAAACCGGATTATGACGGCCAAATGGATTTTGGGCAGCTGCGCACGGAACCAACCCTGCGCACATACATTTCCAAATGCGCCTGGTGTGATGCATGGAAAAAGCACAACATCACAGAATACGGCAAATACTACTGCGTAAATATTGACAATGCAGTTTATCAAGGGTTCCGCCCTGATTTTGTATGCACTCCAATCTCCACGTCCTTAAGCTGGGGCGGCGAGCGGTGTGAATTTGACTGGGGCCATCCTCTGTCGCCTAACGATGCGGCGGACTTAGAAAAAAAGAAAAAAGAGCTTGGCGCCTCCTGCATGAAAGACTTTAACTTTCATACGGCTCATCTTAAACATACACTCTGCAAAACACTGACAGATACCCTGGGCGAAAACGGAAAAAAAGCCGTCACAGAAGCCCTTAAGGAATACGCAGACACTTTCGGAAGGGAGTATCTTGAAGTGCTGGATACCGTCGATTCCTCCGAATTTTAAAAATCTGCGAACCCCCCATAAGAAAGGAGCTGTTATGGCCAAGTCACAGATAACCGAAACGATAATAACTGACTGGATTTCTCTCCATAAAGAGGAGTTGTTCCAGATTGCCGACTATATCTTCCGGCATCCGGAACTAGCTTATGAGGAAACCCTCTCTTCCCGCTGTCTGGCTGATTTCCTGAAAGCGCAGGGCTTTTCGGTAGTTGACGGCACTGCCGGAATCCCTACTGCATTTACTGCAGAGTGGGGCAGCGAAACGCCCGTCATCGGATTTCTGGCGGAATATGACGCCCTCGCCGGGCTCGGACATGCCTGCGGGCACAATCTTCTCGGAACTGCCGTCTGCGCCGCCGCCTGCGCTCTGAAAGCCGACATGCAGACGAACCGTACCTGCGGAACTATCCGTGTATACGGATGCCCGGCCGAAGAAATCATGTCGGGAAAAATAGTCATGAACAAGGCAGGCGTCTTTGATGATTTAGATGCGGCCGTTACATGGCACCCGTTTGACAGAAACCGTATCAGCAATGATATCTGGCAGTCGCAGGACATAAAAAACTATACCTTCCGCGGCGTCAGCGCACATGCCTCCAAATCGCCGGAGGACGGAAGGAGCGCTCTGGACGCTGCGGAATTGATGAACATCGGCGTCAATTATCTCAGGGAGCATGTGCCGCAGGACGTACGTATGCATTATGCTTACATTGACAACAACATTCCTGCAAATGTAGTACCCGACTATGCAAAGACCAACTACTTTATCCGCTCTGCAAGCCGCTCCCGTACAGAGGACGCAAGCCGGCGCGTGGACGACTGCGCAAGAGGCGCCGCTTTGATGACGGGGACGACTGTAGATATCGAGCTGGTAAAGAGCTGTATGGAAATGAAAATAAACCGTCCCCTTGTCGAGATTTTTTACAAGGCTATGACACAGATTCCAACCCCGGAGTATACAAAAGACGAGCTTGATTTTGCCGCACAGATTTCAAAAAAAGCCGAACTTTTAAATAACGGGATTTATTTTTTCGGGCTGGAGCCTTTGGAAGATGCGCCGGTCCCTATCTCTATAGGCACGGACGCCTCGGAAGTAAGCCACACGGTACCTCTCATTACCATCAGTGCCGCTGCCATGTGCAGAGGCACTCCGCTCCACCACTGGGCTGCAGCCAGACAAGCCGGCATGAGCATCGGACAGAAGGGTATGCTGTACGCCGCAAGGTGCATGGCACAGGGAACGAAGCTTCTCATGGAAACACCAGGAAGTTTTGATAAAATCTGGGAATATCATAATACGCATTAAAATAAGGAGGTTATAGTTATGGTAACAAAGAAAATCGGCATCATCGGATGCGGCAACATGGGCGGAGCAATTCTGTACGGCGCACTGGAAAGCGGCGTACTGCCCAAAGAAAATGCTTACGTCTACGACATAAATCCCGCAATGATGGAGAAAGCAAAAAAATGGGGTGCGACTCTCGCCTCTGACGACGAGGATGTGTGCCGGAATGCGGATATCGTACTGCTTGCGGTAAAACCGCAGAACGCTTCTGAAGCGTTGGAAATGTGCAAGGAAGCGCTGGATAATAAGGCCTTGATGTCTATTGTAGCGGGCGTAACGACCGAGCGGCTTCGGAATATGATACATGGTGCTCCGCGGATTCTCCGCATTATGCCGAACACTCCGGCAATGGTCTACGAAGGTGCTTTTGCCCTCTGCTCCGACAATGACTTTACCGAAGAAGAGCTTTCAGACGCTAAATCTATCTATGAGACTATCGGTGTGGTAGAGATGATTCCGGAACACTTAATTGACGCCGTATGCGGACTGAGCGGCGGCGGCCCGGCATATGCCGCTATGTTTATCGAAGCACTGTCGGACGGCGGTGTAAAGCAGGGACTTCCAAGAGCCGTCGCATACCGTCTGGCGGCGCAGACCTGTCTTGGAACGGCAAAGATGATTCTTGAGACCGGCATCCATCCGGGCGAACTGAAAGACATGGTTACTTCCCCCGGCGGAACAACCATCGAGGGATGCGAGGCACTGGAACGGGGCGGCATGAGAGCGGCAGTTATCGACTGCGTGAATGTAGCGTCTGAAAAATCCAGGAAATTATAAGTAGATACATAATTTGTTTATTCTCAGGCTCTATTGATAACTATGCACAAGGAAAGATTGTTCATCGAGACGAAAAGGCCCTGATGTTTGGTGAACTGAAGAGCGGCATAGACCCTGCCGGAGCGGATGAACATTGGAAAACAGGAAAATCAGCCCTTGATAGAATCAAAAAAGGGTTTAAAAAAGCAGGTTATGCTTCCATACCAACCTCTTTTATCGGCGCTGCAATTGAACCTACAATGGCCAAAGAAATCTTTGAGCAATTAGAAAACGGTACGTTAGCAAATGCGGCTAATCTCACAAAAAACAACCAACTAATCGAGTATTGTAATTGGTTAATTGAATTATAAGGAGCAAAGATACATGATAAAGCAAATGGCTCTCTATGATATAATAGGCACCGCTGAAAACACTTCAAGCAAAAATAATTATATTGTAGATATTTTTTCAGCAAATCATTTATGTTCAGAAGAGGCAAGGCAAAAACTCGAAAAAAAATATGAATCGATCCTGGAAGTAACAAAGAAATTTGATAGAAAAAGCGTAAGTTATCAATTAAGCAAAAAAGATACTTTGCACAGCTGGCTAAAATACAAAGAAGCTTTTTCTGCCGACCTTGTAAATACTCTTTTAGATGATATGGGTGTTGCCGCCGGCGATACTGTTATGGATCCCTTTATGGGTTCCGGAACCACCGCTCTCGTTTGTCAGATGCGGGGAATCAACAGCATCGGCTATGATATTTTGCCAATATCACAAGTATCCATAGCGGCCAAATCCAATGTGATGAAATATAATATTTTTGAAATACAAAAGCTGATTGACGAGTTTTTTAATCTTACTATGCCTGATGATTATTCTGGAAGAACACCTTATATCACTATTACCAATGCAGCATATCCTGAATACAACGAAAAATTTATTCAGTTTGCCAACGAGTGGATATCTGACAGTACATTTTCGGATGCCGCAAAAAATTTATTTACATTATGCGTGATTAATTCGCTCGAAAGGTGCAGTTATACTTCAAAAAGCGGACAATATTTAAGCTGGGATTCACGTTCAAAAAAAATTATAGAAGCAAATATTCAAAGAGAACGGTCCGGTAAAAAACTGCTTCCTCAGCATTACTGCAGAAAAATAGTAGAAAATGTTAAAAACGCAATTGGTGAAGAGTTGCTGCACGTCTTATCTGATATTAAAATGATTCAATCCAATTGCTGTACTGAATCACAGGCGAAAGTTTATTTTAAGCAAAACAGCGCTTTGTTCGAACTTCCGCAAGTTCAAGACGAATTTCTTAAAGG
>CAJTUQ010000025.1:29965-30231 GCA_910579335.1 uncultured Dorea sp.
CACGTCTCCCCCATATTGTAACAGATATGATTATACAAGAACTTATGCACTCGAACTTGTTTATCTTGGTATTGGAGAAGAAACTATTAAAGAAATGAGACAATCGTTGCTATCCTGTACGGTTGAAAGCAAACCAAAAATCAGCGCATTACGCAATCATTATGAAGAAATTGGTGCACTTGACAGATTTGAATATATTATTTCTACATTAAAATCCAATGCCGCATTTCAGGAAATACTCAAAGCGCTGGAAATACGGAAGGCAC
>CAJTUQ010000026.1 GCA_910579335.1 uncultured Dorea sp.
GTGAAAAAAGTGATTATCTGCGGGGGAGGGCATGTCTGCTTTTATCTTGCGTCGCAGCTTCTTCAGGTCGGCATGAAAGTAAAGATTATCGAGCGGAATGAGCAGCGGTGTGAGGAATTGTGCGAGCTGCTTCCCAAAGCGACGATTATTAACGGCAATGCGGCAGACCAAGACCTCCTGATGGAAGAGCGTATTACGGATACGGATGCGTTTGTAGCGCTTACGGGGATGGACGAGGAAAACATTATTATGTCGTTTTTTGCAAAAACGCTTGGCGTACCAAAAATCATTGCAAAGGTAAATGACGACACCAGGGCGCAGATGGTTGAGGGGCTGGGAATCGACAGCATCATATCCGCTAAAAGCGCTACGGCGGATGAAATCATGGGCTATGTAAGGGCGCGGAACAACTCCTACAGCAGTGCGAATGTGGAGACGATGTACCGTCTCGTACAGGGCAAGGTGGAAGCGCTGGAGTTTATTATTAAGAAGGAATGTGAATATACGAACGTGCCGTTAAAAGACCTGCCGATTAAAAAGAATAACCTGATTGCATGTATCGGCCGCAGACGGAAAGTTATCGTCCCGAACGGCGACGACCATTTAGAGGTGGGCGACAGTGTGATGGTAGTGACGAAAGATCGTATTGTCAGCAATTTCAGTGATATTTTACGTTAGGAGCCATGCGGATATGAACGTTAAGATGATACGGTATATATTAGGAAAGATGCTGGGAGTGGAAGCGCTCCTCCTCCTTATCCCGGCTTTTGTGGGTGTGCTATACGGGGAGCGGGAAGGATTTGCTTTTTTGATTCCATCGGGATTGCTGCTTGTCGTATTTCTTCTTACAGGAATAAAGAAGCCGGAAAAGACAAAAATATATCAGAAGGAGGGGCTGGTTATCGTAGCTTTGGCATGGATTCTTTGGTCTTTGTTCGGGGCGCTTCCGTTTACCCTGTCGGGAGAGATACCGCTTTATATTGATGCGCTTTTTGAGACGATTTCCGGATTTACGACGACAGGTTCCTCTATACTGCCTGACGTTGAGGCTTTGTCTCAGTGCATGCATTTTTGGAGAAGCTTTACCCATTGGGTGGGCGGCATGGGAGTGCTGGTCTTTGTGCTTGTTTTAACCAGTTTGGATAAGAGCAGCACGATGTATTTGATGATGGCGGAGGTGCCGGGACCGGAGAAGGAAAAGCTGGTACCGAAAATGACGTCTACGGCGCGCATTCTTTATGGCATTTATTTCGGGATGACAGCGTTAGAGGTCGTACTTCTGCTTTTCGGAGGCATGAATTTATTTGACAGTCTGGTCCATGCATTCGGCACTGCAGGAACCGGCGGGTTTTCGAATTATGCAGAGAGCGTGGGGCATTTTGGAAGCGCTTATATAGACGGCGTGATAACGGTATTTATGATTCTGTTCGGAATCAATTTTAATTTGTATTTTTTGCTGATACTGCGTGATTTTAAGCCTGTGTGGAAAAATGAGGAGCTTAGGGCGTATCTTCTTATTATTGCCGTGTCTGTTCTGTTGATTACAATGAACATCAGCGGACAATATGCGAGTATCCCGGAATCTTTCCGTTATGCTGCTTTTCAGGTAGGTTCAGTGATTACTACGACCGGATTTGCCACGGATGATTTTGCGGTGTGGCCTATGTTTTCCCAATGCATCCTTTTGATGCTGATGGTGTGCGGTGCATGTGCATCGTCCACAGGAGGGGGAATTAAGGTATCAAGAGTTTTAATCGTATTAAAAAGCATTAAGCGCGAGATTAAGCAGATGAAGCATCCGAAAGCGGTCAGTATTATCCGTGTAAACGGAAAGAAGATGAATACGGACGTGGTGCGTAAGGTGTGTTCATATTTGATGGCATATGCCGCGATTATGATAGTCTCGATTTTACTTGTAGCTATTGACAACAGAGATTTTGCGACGACATTCAGCTCTGTCATGGCGACGCTGAATAATATCGGGCCGGGTATCGCAGAGGTGGGGCCGGCTGGAAATTTTTCTCAGTTTTCCGTGTTTTCCAAGCTGGTGTTCTGCTTTGACATGCTGGCGGGAAGGCTGGAGATTTTCCCGTTTTTAATGTTGTTTGCCGTTCCTATATGGAGAAAACAGTTTTAGACAGGAGGTTTTTATGAAATCAAAATGGAAGGTGCTGGCAGCGCTTGCGGCGGTTATCGTTGTAGGAGCCTACTATTATATATCACTGCCGGCTATTAATATTCACTCTTCGGATACATGGTTTTTTATCTTTGTAATCCTGATTGCAGCAGCATTTATCTATGTGGGAAGAAGAAGGCTGCGCTCGCTTCGCGAGGTAAAGGAAAATAAAGGGTTTCGGGCGATTGGTACGGTTCTTTTAGTGCTTGGCGTTATTTATCTTGCGGGTACGCTTTTGTCTTCCCCGATTATTAATGCGAAAAAGTACCAGCAGCTTATGAAAGTGAAGGAGGGCGAATTTACGGAAGACGTAGAGGAGCTTTCCTTTGATAAGATTCCGCTTCTCGACCGCGATACGGCGGTAATTTTAGGAGACAGGAAGATGGGAAGCATGGTGGATATGGTTTCCCAGTTTGAGGTGGACGATATTTACACCCAGATTAATTATAAAGATAATCCGGTGAGGGTGTCTCCGCTTAGGTACGCAAGCTTGATTAAGTGGTTTACAAACCGGTCGGAGGGAATCCCGGCGTATATAAGAATCAACATGGCCACGCAGACGACGGAGCTTGTTAAGCTTGAGGAAGGCATGAAATACACGACAAGCGAGTATTTTAACCGGAATATATACAGGCATCTCAGGTTTGCGCATCCGACGTATATTTACGGCGGACTTAGCTTTGAGATTGATGATAACGGCGTTCCGTACTGGGTGGCACCGGTAAAAAAATATAATATCGGCCTGTTCGGGGGCGAGACGGTGGGAAAAGTAGTTCTCTGCAACGCTATTACCGGCGAGACAAAGACGTATAAGATTGAAAATGCGCCGTCGTGGATTGACCGGGCATATGCTGCGGATTTGCTTGTGGAGCTGTTTGACTATTACGGGACATTAAAGCACGGTTTTATTAACAGCATCCTAAGCCAGAAGGATTGTCTTGAGACGACGGACGGTTATAATTATCTTGCATTGGATGACGACGTGTGGATGTACACGGGGGTTACTTCTGTCAACGGGGACCAGTCCAACGTAGGTTTCATGCTGTCCAACCAGCGGACGATGGAGACGAAATATTATAAAGTGGAAGGAGCGACAGAGGCTTCCGCCATGTCGTCGGCGGAGGGGCAGGTCCAGAACCTGAAATATACGGCGACTTTCCCGCTTCTTCTCAATATATCCGACGAGCCGACCTATTTTATCGCATTGAAGGATGATGCGGGGCTTGTAAAGAAATATGCGATGGTAAATGTACAGAAATACCAAATCGTTGCAATCGGCGACAGTGTCAGCCAGTGCGAGGAGAACTATCTGGAGCTTCTCCTTAGCAACGGCGTGAAGGAAGAGGAGAAGGACACAAGGGAAATTAAGACGGTCGCCGGAAGGATTACGAAGATTGCGCAGGCGGTCATCGACGGGACGTCCCATTATTACATTATGGTGGAGGGTTCTGAGGACATCTTTGATGTGTCGGTCGTTGATTTCCTTGATGTGGTAAGATGCGAGACGGGACAGGAGATTACGATGGAATACAAGGAGGACGAAAAGGCCAATACGGTTATGTCTCTTCAGTTTGCCGGAAAGGGGAATGAGGCCGGGGCCGGAAAGGATGACGCCGGCCAAAACGGGAAAGACGAATCATGGAATTAAGTTTACTGCTTTCTGAACAGATTGCGTCGCTGTTTCTTTTTGTGGCGGCGGGATATGTAAGCGTCAAGGCAGGGCTGTTTCAAAGCGGGGACAGCAAGATTATTTCGAATATGGTCGTATATATCTGCTCCCCGTGTATGATTGTCTACTCCTTTCAGATTGAGCTTACAAAGGATAAAGTGCAGGGGCTCCTGCTTGCGGCTACAGCCGCTGTGTTTGTGCATATCCTGCTGATTGCATGGACGGCGCTGCTTCGTAAGCCCCTGAATCTAAACAGTATCGAGCGGGCTTCGCTTATTTACACAAATTCGGGAAACCTGATTATCCCGCTGGTGGCGGCCGTGATGGGGCCGGAGTGGGTATTTTATACGAATGCGTATAATATCGTCCAGACGGTGTTGATTTGGACGCATGGATGCCGTCTGATCGGGCAGCAGTCAGAGGATTGGGATTACAGAAAGATACTGGTAAATCCAAACATTATTGCCATGATGGCGGGATTTTTCTTCTTTGCTGCCGGAATCCATATGCCGTCGGTTATCGGCACCTGCATCGAAGGGTTTGGAAGCATGATAGGAACTGCGGGTATGTTTGCGATAGGCATGGTAATCGGGAACATGGACCTGAAATGGGTATTCAGCCGAAAAAGGCCGTATTTTGTGTGCGTTATCCGGCTGCTGCTCTACCCGTCAGTGATTGCGGCTGTATTTGCCATGATTGTGAGGATGGGAATACACAGGCAGGCGAAGGATATCCTGCTTGTAGTATTTCTGGCTGCCGCTGCCCCGGCTGCGGCGATGGTGACGCAGCTGGCGCAGATCTATGACCGGGATTCCAAATATGCCAGCGTTATTAACGTAATGTCGGTGATATTTTGTATTGTGACGATGCCGCTGATGGTGATGCTGTACGGATTATTCGCTTGATACGGCTCTGGCGCAGAAAAAATGATAATAAAAAATGCCGGTGAAAAACGGCGAAGAAAAAGAATCCGGAGCGTTTGGCCCCGGATTCTTCCTGATTACATCTCTTTAGTTAAGATATTCGCAATTTTCGGAATTTACACTTGCCAAATCCGCTTTTGCAGCGCTGATGCTCACATAAAATTCAATGCCGCAGTCTTTGGAAATGCGGTTCAGCCTATCGATAAATGCCGGAACATTCTCAAGAGAGATATCCGCATGCTTTAAAATGCCGTCAATAAATACGCATTCAATGTCGTGGTTGGAACTGTACATACCATATAAAAATCCGATGTATCCGTCAATATTAGCGATAGCCGGGTAATCATCCATACAGATAGTACGGATATTGAATGCAACACTGGCGGTATCGCGGTGTGTTTTTTTGATGAGGACAACGTTCCCGTTGCATTCTTTCGATTTTTTGTTAGCCTGTTCAATCATTTGCTGCGTTTTTCCGCTGCCTTTCGGACCTGTCAATAAATATACCATAGCAAACTCTCCTTTATGTATCATATTCTACTGAGAATCCAGTAACTTTACTTATCTTCATTATACACTAAAGAAGAGTACGGAACAACCGTAAAAAATAATTTCTTCAGGGTTGACTTATTTTAACATTTTACATATAATATTTATCGTATATTGAAAAAACGATGAAGAGGAGTATTAAGAGATGTACGTCTTAAGAGAACTGTCGGAAGGTGCGAGACAGCAGGCGGAACCTCCCAACTCGCCTCGGAGTTCCCGGACTGAACAAAGACACTGACGGATGAAAGGCTGTATGTCAGGCGGCGAAGTAGGTGCGGGCGGGTTCTTTCCGTTACAGAAGCAATGAGTGCATGTGATTCAAGGTCATGTGAAAAAGAGTGGTACCACGGAAAATAAGCCTTTTCGTCTCTTGGAGATGAAAAGGCTTTTACTAGGTTTTTTAGAACCTTATACAATAATTTTAAGTAATTAAGGCAGGAGGATTTCATTATGTCGAAGATACCTTATAATCATAAGGCGATTGAGAAGAAATGGCGTGAAAACTGGGAAAAGAACCCGGTAAACGTAACGGAGAACGAAGACGGGAGCAAGAGGGAAAAATATTACTGTCTGGACATGTTTCCGTATCCGTCGGGGAACGGCCTACATGTAGGGCATTGGAGAGGCTACGTTATCTCCGATGTGTGGAGCAGGTATAAGCTTCAGCAGGGATATTATATCATCCATCCGATGGGCTGGGATGCTTTCGGGCTTCCGGCGGAAAATTACGCAATTAAGATGGGAGTGCACCCGGCTGTTTCTACGGCGGAGAACGTAAAAAATATCAAGCACCAGATTAACGAGATTGCCGCGCTCTATGACTGGGACAGGGAAGTAAATACGACAGATCCGGAATTTTATAAATGGACGCAGTGGATTTTTGTAAAAATGTTCAAGGAAGGACTGGCATATGAGAAGGAGTTCCCAATCAACTGGTGCCCGTCCTGCAAGACAGGACTTGCCAATGAAGAGGTCGTCAACGGAAAATGCGAGCGGTGCGGCGCAGAGGTTACAAAGAAAAACCTGCGCCAGTGGATGCTTAAGATTACCGCTTATGCGGAGCGGCTGTTAAATGACCTTGACAAGCTGGACTGGCCGGAAAAGGTGAAAAAGATGCAGACGGACTGGATTGGGAAATCTTACGGTGCAGAGGTTGATTTCCCGGTAGAAGGACGCAGCGAGAAGATTACCGTATATACTACAAGGCCGGATACTCTTTATGGCGCGACCTTCATGGTGCTTGCACCGGAGCATGCGCTTGCCGCATCCCTTGCTACCGACGAGACCAGGGATGCGGTTGAGAAATATATTTACGACGCATCCATGAAGTCTAATGTTGACCGTATGCAGGATAAAGAAAAGACCGGCGTATTCACGGGAAGCTATGCGATTAACCCGCTGAACGGCGAGAAGACGCCGATTTGGCTTTCCGATTATGTTCTGGCCGACTATGGCACAGGGGCAATTATGTGCGTGCCTGCCCATGACGACCGCGACTTTGAGTTTGCAGTAAAATTTCACATCCCAATTGTACAGGTGATTGCAAAGGACGGGAAAGAGATAGAAAATATGACGGAAGCCTATACGGAAGCCAACGGAACTATGATTAATTCCGGTAAGTGGAACGGCATGGAATCTGCGGTTCTTAAAAAAGAGGCTCCCCATATGATTGAGGAATGGGGGATGGGACGCGCTACCGTGAACTACAAGCTGCGCGACTGGGTGTTCTCCCGTCAGCGTTACTGGGGGGAGCCAATTCCGATTGTACACTGCCCGGAGTGCGGCAATGTGCCTGTGCCGGAGGAGGAGCTTCCGCTTCGCCTCCCGGAGGTAGAGTCCTACGAGCCGACAGGAACCGGGGAGTCGCCGCTGGCTGCAATTGACGAGTGGGTGAACTGCAAGTGCCCGAAGTGCGGCCATGACGCAAAGAGAGAGACGAACACGATGCCGCAGTGGGCGGGCTCTTCTTGGTATTTCCTGCGCTACATGGATAATCATAATGATAAGGAGCTGGTGTCTAAGGAGAAGGCGGATGCACTTCTTCCGGTCGACATGTACATCGGAGGAGTGGAGCATGCGGTGCTGCAT
The DNA here is from genome assembly GCA_910579335.1 of uncultured Dorea sp. Taxonomy (GTDB): domain Bacteria; phylum Bacillota; class Clostridia; order Lachnospirales; family Lachnospiraceae; genus MD308. The sequence goes on from CAJTUQ010000026.1 coordinate 7,406, forward strand.
CTTCTGTATTCCAGATTCTATACGAAATTTTTGTGTGATATCGGGGCGATTGATTTTGACGAGCCGTTCCAGAAGCTTTTTAACCAGGGGATGATTACCGGAAAGAACGGTATCAAGATGAGCAAATCCAAAGGAAACGTAGTATCGCCGGATGATTTGGTGAGGGATTATGGCTGCGATTCTCTTAGGATGTATGAGCTTTTCGTAGGGCCGCCGGAGCTGGATGCTGAGTGGGACGACCGTGGAATTGACGGCGTGAACCGGTTCTTAAAGCGTCTGTGGAATCTTGTCATGGACAGTAAAGAGGCAAAAGTGGATGCCACAAAGGAGATGATTAAGGAGCGGCACAGGCTGATTAAGGATATTACGGTACGTCTGGAGAGCTTTAGCTTAAATACCGCTATCTCCGGATTTATGGAGCATAACAACAACCTGATAGAGATTGCCAAGAAAGCGGGCGGGGTAGACCTTGAGACGCTGTCGGTTATGGCGGTTGTGCTTTCCCCGTTTGCCCCTCATATGGCAGAGGAACTCTGGGAGCAGCTTGGACATACGGGCAGCGTGTTCAAAGCCGGATGGCCGGCTTATGACGAGGAGGCCATGAAGGACGACGAGATCGAGGTCCCGGTACAGATTAACGGAAAGACAAGGGCAGTTATCTCCATTGCCGTGGACTGCTCTAAGGAGGAGGCCATCGCCGCCGGAAAGGAAGCGGTGGCGGATAAGCTTACCGGGACAATTGTGAAAGAAATCTATGTCCCGAAGAAGATTATTAATATCGTGCAGAAATAATTTCAGAGAAGGAAAGTTCTTCAAAATGGCATAGATAGTGGAAACATTATCTATGTCATTTTTTGAAGTAAGTGCTGTAAGAAATCAAGAACTATGATATTCGCTTAGGAATCTTGAAGTGTGAAAGCAAGGTAGGATTTGCAGAATTTAGCTAGTTATGATATAATTTACAAAACCTGTTGGATTGGGAAGAGGTGTAGATTTTAGATGAAAATATTACTCAAAAATCAACTGTGATTTTAGAAAGTTACGGACATGATGTCATTCATGTTTTGGATAGATTGAATCCTGGAGAAAGTGATGAAAATGTATTTCAACTTGCGTTGGAAGAAAAGAGAGTATGGATTACTTTGAATGGAAAAGAACATACTTATGAAATTGTCCAGCGATTTCCGAAAGGTACAAAGATGTTAGTTAAATTGTAGGAGTCAGTATATAAGCAAGGGAGATTACACAAAATGGTGTTCTCCCTTTTCTGTATACAGTTATTTTAATGAGAGTCGGCATATTGTGTAATAATAAATCAGTAAATGACGCATGCGGCAGGTAATCGTTGAGTTGGGTGATTACTGTGCCGTTTGGAAAAGAATTAGATGGAGAAAAAGCTGTGAAGATAAGAAAGAGCATTCGATGGAATACGCTGCGCATTACGGCGCTTGGATTTTTAAGTGTTATCTTTTTGGGCGGGGTGTTGTTATACCTGCCCGTGAGCAACACAAAACCTATTGCATTTATAGATGCAATGTTTACCTCTGTAACATCCGTGTGTGTGACGGGACTGGTAACGATTACTCCCGCCGCTCAGTTTACCCTGTTCGGGAAAGTGGTGCTTCTGCTGCTTATACAGATTGGCGGGCTTGGGGTGATTGCATGTGCCGCATTGTTTTTCCTCCTGCTGCAAAAAAGACTTGAGCTTAGGGAGAGAATCCTGCTTAAGGAGGCGTACGGCGCCCGCACGCTTGGAGGTACGGTGGGCTTAGTGAAAAGGGTTCTTGCAGGAACCCTAATTGTTGAAGCATTTGGGGCGGCGCTTTACGCCGTTCAGTTTGTGCCGGAATACGGACTGATAAGAGGGCTTTGGTACTCGGTTTTCCATTCCGTTTCCGCCTTCTGCAATGCGGGCATTGACATTTTAGGAGACAGCAGTCTTACGGATTATGCGGTAAATCCCATGATTAACCTTACCACGATTCTTTTAATCATTGTGAGCGGCATTGGATTTACGGTCTGGTTTGACGTGGTAGAAAATATAAAGAAGATGATACTCGGAGAGATTCCTTGCAAATGGTGGTTTCGCAGGCTGAGGCTGCACTCAAAGCTGGCGATTCTAACGACCCTGCTTTTAATCGCGGGCGGAACGGTCTTTATATTCGCGGCCGAGTGGAAAAATCCGGCTACGATTGGGAGAATGGATACCGGGCAGAAGCTGCTGGCATCCTTGTTCCAGTCAGTGACGACAAGGACGGCGGGCTTTTGTACATTTTCCCAGAGCGCTATGCATGAGGAAACCAAACTGTTTTGCGCTATTTTGATGTTTATCGGCGGTTCCCCCGGAGGAACGGCGGGCGGAGTGAAGACGACGACCTTTGCCATGCTTTTTCTTGTATGCCTGACATTTGTGCGGGGAGGCAATGATACGGAATGTCTGGGGCGCAGGATTTCGGTTGCAAATTTCCGTACGGGATTTTGCGTCGTGATGGTTGCGCTGGCTGTGTTTGTCAGCGGAGTGATAGCGATACTTGTCATTGAGCCGGACAGCGCTGCAATGATTGATGTTCTCTATGAGACGGCGTCGGCCGTGGGGACGGTGGGCCTTACGGCGGAGCTGACTCCAAAGCTTTGCAGGGCAAGTCAAGTAGTTCTGATGGTATTAATGTATATGGGGCGGCTTGGGCCGCTGACGTTGGTGCTTACGTTTGCGGGGAAATCGCATCCGAGAGACGGGGTGCGGAGTCTTCCGAAGGAGCAGATTATGGTAGGATGAAGGAGGAACGGTGATGAAAAAGCAGTTTGTTGTTTTGGGGCTTGGAAGCTTTGGGGCGAGTGTGGCGGTGACGCTGCAGAGGCTTGGATGCGACGTGGTAGCGGTAGATCAGGACATGGAGCGGATTGAAGACGTGGCGGATAAGGTGACGTATGCTATGCAGGCAGATATCGGAAATCCGGAATTGTTTGCATCTCTGGGTTCAAAGAGCTTTGACGGAATCGTGATTGCCTCGTCGGAGAATTTGGAGGGAAGCATCATGGCTGCGCTGTCGGCAAAAGAGGCGGGGATACCTTATATTCTCTGCAAGGCCCACAATAAAAGGCATGCCGAAGTGCTAAGGAAAGTAGGGGCGGATGCCGTCGTCTTTCCGGAGAAGGAGATGGGGAAGCGGATTGCGAAGAATCTGGTGTCTGCAAATCTTGCCGACTGGATCTCCCTGTCGCCGGATTACAGTATCGTGGAGGCCGCCGTTCCGAAAAAATGGATTGGGAAGACGCTTAGGGAGCTGAACGTGAGGAAGACCTACGAGGTAAACGTGGTCGGAATCAAGGAAGGGGAGCGGGTAGAGATTACCCCTGACCCGGATATGCCTCTGCGGACGGGAATGATACTGATGTTTGTAGGATCCAATGAGGCATTGCGAAGGATATAGCAGACAGAAGGAGGATGTCAGGATGCAGAAGAGAAAGTGGCGTGTGCTGATTGTAGATGATGAATTTCGAATCGGGATGCTGATAAAAAAACTGATCCGCTGGGATGAATTTCCGCTGGAATGTGCGGATATTGTAGATAACGGGGAGTCGGCGTTTCACATTATAAAAGAACAGGAGCCGGAAATTGTAATTACAGATATCCGGATGCCCAAGATTAACGGGCTGGATCTAATCTGCATGACCAGGGAGCTTAAAAAAGATATAAAATTCGTCGTAATCAGCGGCTACAAGGAGTTTGAATATGCGCACAGAGCGCTGCAGTACGGGGTGGACGATTATCTTTTGAAGCCCATTAATGAGGATGAGCTGAACAAGGTGCTGAAAAAAATATGCGGGCAGTTCGAACTGCTTGAGAAGGAGACGAGGGAAAAGCAGGAGCTTCAGGAGACGGTAGCCGAGAGTAAGCAGATTATCCGCCGGGATTTCCTTAACAACATTATTGAGCAGGGCGGGAAGTCTCGGGTGGAGGACGACAGGGTGCCTTTGGAGGGAGAGATATACCGGGGAATCGACATTAAGCTTGACTATGTGGATTACAAAAAAAGCGACAAAAAACAGGACCGCATTACCGTGGGGAAAGTAATCGAAATCGTAGAAGGGATTTTGAATCCGGCCGCGGAAGAGGTCCTTATCTGTGAGAAGGAAAATCTCCATATTTACTGCCTGTTTAACTATGACAACAGCAGGGCTAAAGAAATTCGGGGGAAAATTAATGATATTCTCTCGGAGATTCAAGAGTATCTTCTCGGATTTGAGCAGTATGAGGTCACGATCGGCGTGGGTACGGAGAGAAAGGAGTTTGCTGAAATCAGCCACTCGATCAAAGAGTCGAACCGGGCGGTGCTAAACCGGATTAAGCTGGGGACAGGAAGACTTATATATGTAGACAATATTTTTTCGGAAAAAGAGGCGAAAAATCCGGTGATACGGTACAAGGAAAGCTTCCTTGCCAGTATTGAAAGCTATGGCAGGGAAAATCTGGAGCTGTGCATCAACCAGATATACAGTGTGTTTATGATGAGGGATGATATTGATTTTTCTTCCTGTTACAGCGTGGCGGATGAGCTTATTGAAATCTTTTTCGAGAGCATAGACGTGCAGCAGGAGGAAGTGCACCAGATGGTTAAGGATACGAAGAACAGCTGTCAGCATTGCGGTTCCGTCCTTAAGCTTAAAAATCTTTTGAAATCGGAGCTTGGAAATTATCTGGATATTGCGAGGGAGGCCATAGAAACAGAATCGTCAAAGCCCGTCCGCCAGGCGAAGCAGTATATTGAGGAGCACTACGGCGAAAAAATCGTGCTGGAAGACATTGCGGCGGTGGTGGAGCTTAATCCGGTGTATTTCAGCGTTTTGTTTAAAAAAGAGACGGACATGAATTTCAGCGCTTATCTTTTGAATGTGAGAATGGAAAAAGCGAAAGAAAAGCTCTGTACAACGAATGAGACTATCGCTGCTATCGGGGAGAGCGTGGGATACAGAGACCCCAGGTATTTCAGCCAGACATTTACCAAGACGGTCGGCGTAAAGCCGGCGCTGTACAGAAAACTGCATTCGTAGGAGGATGAAGATGAGACCGGTCGGGCGATTGAGATGTGTCATATGCCTGGAATGTGCTTATATGACGCTGGTGTATGTTTTATATAATGTTTTGGGAGACGGGGTTTTCTTGGCCGTGGTCTGTATCCTAATGCAGACGCTGATAATTGCGGGAATGTATTTCTTCATCCTGTACCCTTTAAAAACCTTTGAGGAGATGCTTGCCTATTTTCTGGATGAGGAGCGGACGGAGGCGGAACTTGACAACGCGAGCGACGCCATACCCTATTCCGGAGAGATAAAGGCGCTTGTGGACAGATATTTGTCCAGAAAGACACGAAAAAATTCGGCGGAGATTTTTGACAAGCAGACAGAGCTCACTGCCCTGCAGAGCCAGATTAATCCGCACTTTCTCTATAATACGCTGGAGTCTATCCGGGGGCAGGCGCTGATGGACGACAATAGGGAAATCGCCGGGATGGTGGAGGCGCTGTCGTCGTTTTTCAGGTACAGTATCAGCAGGAAGGGAAAACTGGTTACTCTCAGGGAAGAGCTTGCCAATATCAATAACTATATGCTGATTCAGTGCTATCGGTTCAATAACCGTTTTTCGCTGGAGGTGCTTATTGACGAGGAGGATGAGGAGGCATATGATTTCCTGATTCCCAAGCTGATTATCCAGCCGGTGGTAGAGAATGCCATTTATCACGGCCTGGAGGAAAAGCTGGAGGGCGGCAGGGTGACGATTGAAGTAATCGTTACGGATAAGACCCTGATTCTTACGATATCCGACAATGGCAGCGGTATCGAAGGGGCGGCGCTTGCCAAGCTGAATCAGAGGATACATTCTCCGAGCATGCGGGTAGAGGAGGAGGGCGGCCAGAAACAGCACAATACCGGGATTGCCCTTCCGAATATCCATAAGCGTATCCAGCTTCTTTTCGGGGAGGAGTACGGTGTGAACGTATACAGCACGGTGGGACAGGGGACGGATGTGGAGATTACCATTCCGGCGGATTACTCTTAGCCGTGAACGAATGATATACTGGAAAAGGCATGTGTTGAACAGATGAAGAAAGAAATTTTGAGAATTAATAATTTAAGCGTCAGTCCAAGCTCCGTACAGAGACTAGAGAACGTTACGCTGTATATATTAGAGGGAGACATGGTTGGATTTTTAGGACTTACCTATTCCGGAAAAGACTTGATGGTAAGGATTTTAGAGGGGGATATGCCGGAGGAGCTAAGGAGCCACCACATTTATATCGGGGGCAGGCGGATAGCGGGAAATGCCAACATGCAGGGGGCGGTTTATCGAATTGCGGCGTCCAACTATATGATAGACGACTGGTCCGTGGCGGAATACGTGGGTCTGGTAGAGAGCGGATGGTTCCAGCTTATGTGGAAGAGACGGCGCTTAGAGGAACAGGTAAAGGCATTTTTAAAAGAGCTTCATGTGGAGCTTGACGTATCGAAAAAGATGAAAGAATTGTCAGAGCTTGAAAAGCGCATTGTGGATGTGGCAAAGGCAAAATGGCAGGGGAAAAAGCTTTTAATTGTGGAGGATGAATTTGAGGGCATGGGGCCGGAGTCAATCCGGGCATTTGCAGCGGTCATGAAGCGTCTTGTGTCCAGAGATATGGGCGTGATAATCAACAGCCATTCGGATATGGTGCTTTCCCTGCTGTCGGAAAAGTATGTAATCTTTAAAAAGGGACGGATTGTAAAAAAATGCAGGAAGGACTATATAAAAAACAGCCTTCACCTTGAAAAATTTCTTCTTGGCAGCGGCGTAATATCGAAAAAGAAAGGGCTTGACAGCTATATGCTGGAGGAGCAGGAGGGCGAGGGAAAACCAGTATACCGGATAGAAGGCCTTCGGATGAGCAGCGGGAAGGTTCAGGATTTTAATTTCCTTAAGGGGGAGATCGTTACCTTTCTTGCGCTTGACGGGAAGGTGAAGGAACGTTTTTTTATGGTTCTGTCCGGACGCAGGGCTGCGCCGTATCTTTCCTGCGTCCTGGGCTCCAGAATGTACCGTGCGGCGGATTTTTCCGATTATGTCAGGGAAAAAATCGTGTCGGTCATGCACATGGGAAGTGAGGAGGAGGTCTTTACAGGGATGAGTGCGGGAGAAAATTTACTGATTCCGTCGCTTAGGAAGATATCCTCCTTTGAATATATTGCCAATTCCTCAAAGATTCCCCGGATGCTGGGGGAGGAGCTTATGCAGACGGAGATTGCGCCTGAGAGTACTGTGGAAAATCTGGGAGTGAACGACATTATCAGTATTACTCTTGAGAGGTGGTATATTTATAATCCGAAAGTGCTGATACTGTTTGAGCCTTTTGCCAGATGCGACTTGATGGGGGTGTCTATCGTCAAATCTTATATCAAGAAGTTCGCAAACAGGGGCACTGCAGTGATTATTATAAAATCAAGGGAGGAGTATGTGGAGGATATTTCCGACCAGATTATAAGCGTGGATTGATGTATTAACATTCTCACACTCAATCTAAATTCTTTCGCATTGGATTTCCGGAAAGCCTTTTGTATAATGAAATCATTCCAGACGGATAATAGAAAAAAGGAGGAAATGTACTATGAGAAAGAAAATTTTGTCAGTGTTACTTGCAACAGCAATGATTGCAACGCTCGCAGTAGGATGCAGCTCCGGCGGTTCCGGCGGCTCCGGCGGCGAAGAAGCTAAAAAAGGCGGTGCGGCGAAGGACATGACCTTTGTTATCGTTCCGAAGTGTGTGCATGCATGGTTTGACGAAGTAAACAAGGGCGCACAGCTTCAGGCGGACGCATTGTCAGAGCAGCTTGGCGTTGAGGTTAAGATTGACTACCGTGCTCCTAACGCTGCAGATGTGGCGGAGCAGAACTCTGTTCTTGAGCAGGCGGCGGCGACAAAGCCGGCAGGTATCGCGCTTGACCCGGTTGACTATGACGGAAGTAAGGCAGTTATCGAGCAGATTGAAGAGCAGGGCATCCCGGTAGTTCTCTTTGACGCTCCGTCACCGGAAGGAAGCGGGCTTACAAGCTGCGGCAATGATTTTAAAGAGCAGGCTACAATTGCAGCTGACAGGCTTGCAAAGGAAATCGGCGAAAAAGGAAAGGTTGCGGTTATGCAGGGATTCCCGTCCGCACCGAACCATGCGGAAAGATATCAGGCGCATTTGGATGCACTTGCAAAATATCCGGGCATCGAAGTTGTTGACGGCGGTATCGACAATGACAATATCGAAGAGGCTCAGTCTCAGGCGGCGGCAGTTCTGGCGGCAAATCCGGATCTTAAGGGATTCCTTAACTGTGACGCATGCGGCTCCGGTGTTGCGGCAGCGATTGAAGAGGCTGGAAAGAAGGGCGAAGTTACATTCGTATCTATGGACAACCTGATTGAGATTCTTGATTATATCAAGAGCGGAACAATTACGGCTACATCTTCGACAATTCCTCAGATGCAGGGCTCTATGGCAGTTCTTATGATGTACCAGAAATACATCGGCGTAGAGATTCCGGCTATGGTTGATACAGGTATCGCAGTGATAGACGGAGAGAACATTGATGAGTGGATTGAGATTGTGGGCGGCGACGCTAAATAATTAAACCCAAAATTCAGAAAGATTAAAAGCGGGGGCTTGTGACCGGTAAAGAGTTGCTCGCCCCCGCCTTTTTAAAAGGAGCATGTCTATGAAAGTATTAGAGGCGCATAATATTACAAAATTGTTTCCAGGCGTAGTGGCGCTGGATTCGGTGGATGTAGCCTTTGAGCCCGGAGAGATACACTGTGTAATCGGTGAGAACGGAGCCGGGAAAAGTACCCTGATTAAGTGTCTGACGGGCGTTTATGAGCCGGAGGAGGGGGAAGTCCTTATTGGCGGGGAGGACGCCATAAAGAACAAGGCTCTGTTTAACAAGGTAGCATATGTACCGCAGGAGATTGACTTGTTCGGATATATGTCTGTTGCGGAAAATTTGTTCCTCCCTTATGAAAAATCGGGTATCAAAGGAATCGTAAACCAAAAAGAGCTTGAGAAAAAGGCTGTGCCGGTTCTTGAAAGATTCAGGATCCCGGTGGCGCCGGATGCACTTGTAAAAGATATATCGGTATCTTCCCAGCAGCTTCTTCAGATCGCAAGGGCCTGCGTGCATGAGGATTACGAAGTGCTTATGCTGGACGAGCCGACAACCAGTCTTACTACAAGCGATACGGAAATCCTGTTTGACATTGTCAAGGATATTAAGAAAGAAAATAAGGCGATTATATTTATCTCTCATAAACTGGAGGAAATCTTTTCACTGGGGGATGTGATAACGGTTTTCCGGAACGGAAAGAGGGTTGCGGGGGACGTGATAAGCAATGTAGACATTCCGTGGGTCATCCGTCAGATGACAGGAAAGGAACTGGATCAGGACCAGGTATTCTGCTCTGACAAAGTGACGGATACGGTACTTTTAGAGGTGAAGAACCTTACGGGAGAGAAATTTACGGATATCAGCTTTTCATTGAGAAAAGGAGAGATTTTGGGCTTTTCCGGACTGGTAGGGGCGGGAAGAAGCGAGCTTATGCAGGCGATTTTCGGCTATCTTCCGGTATATTCCGGAACCGTAAAGCTTGACGGGAAAGACTGGAAGCTGGGGGATACGAATTACTCCGTGAACCACGGCTTTATTTATCTGCCGGAGGAGCGCAAAAAACAAGGAATACTTCCGGTGCTTTCGATCCGGGAAAACATCTCTGTCTCGACTCTTGACACATTAAAGAGCGGCATCAGCATTTCCAGGAAGAAGGAAGACGAGCTTGCCCGTGACGTGATTGATACATACGACGTAAAGACGCCGGATGCAGACAAGGCAATCCAGTTTTTGAGCGGAGGAAACCAGCAGAAGGTCATTATCGGGCGGGCAATGAAGTGCAGTCCGAAGGTGCTTGTGTTTGACGAGCCGACAAAGGGTATTGACGTAGGGACTAAGGCGGAAATCTATCGTCTTATGAAGGAGCTTGCAGAGGAAAAGGGAATCGGGATCATCCTCATTTCTTCAGAGATGGACGAGGTTAAAAAATGTTCAAACAGGATCATTGCATTGTATGAAGGAAGGCAGGCCGGCGAGTATGACGCAACGGCGGATAAGGATACGCTTCTTAGTGCAATTATCGGAGTAAAAGAATAAAGAGGAGTTGTTTGTAATGGGCAAAGATAAAGTAAAAGCAAACAATGCACTGGTCAACGCATTGAAAAAAAGTAATATGACCGCAATCGGGGCGGTGCTGGTATTGATGATTATTATCGCAAGCGTGGCGTCCCCGTACTTTCTTGATATATATAATTTGCAGGCATTAATCCGCGACCTTGCCTTTATCGGCATGATTGGCATTGCGCAGTCGCTGCTTCTGCTGATTGGGGAGCTGGATTTGTCCGTAGGAAAGATTGCTTCCCTGTGCGGCATCCTTTCCGGTATTATGATGGTAAATAAAGGATGGAACCCGTGGCTTTCCGTGCTGGTCGGCCTGGCGCTGGGGCTGATATTCGGCTGTATCAACGGTCTTATTATCACGCAGCTGCGTCTTAATTCTATGGTGGCTACGATTGGTATGCAGGGCGTGTACGGAGGCATCAACCTGGTTCTTACAAAAGGAAAGGCTATCACAGGCGTACCGGAGGACATCTATTTTCTTGGAAAAGGAAATGTAGGCCCGGTTCCCACACCGTTTATCTTCTGTATCATTGTACTTGTACTTGTGCTTTTTATGGTAAAGAAGACAAAGACAGGCCGTTACATCTATGCGATCGGCAACAGCCGCGAGGCGGCAAAAATACTTGGAATCAAGGTAAATAAGATTCGTATTATGATTTACTCTTTGGTCGGGCTGATTTCTTCGCTGGCCGGTCTTTTGTACGTGGCAAGGCTTGGCTCCGCACAGACGGCCGTAGGTGAGAACTGGCCTATGAACTCTATCGCATCTTCCGTAATCGGCGGCGTTTCCCTTACCGGAGGGATTGGAAATCCGGCGGGCGCGCTTATCGGTGCGGCGATCATCAGTATCATCCAGAATATGATAGTACTGTTCGGCGTAAATGTGTACTGGCAGTCGGCTGTGTCCGGCGTGGTCGTAGTTATCGCAATTTCCTTCAGTTCTATCTCTGAGATTATGCGTGAGAGTAAGCAGAGGAAGATTAAACTTAGTTAAAAGGAGAATGGCTTATGGTATTGGGACTAAATCTTTCCTTCGCAGTGAAGCGTTGGATGAAGCCGGCGCAGCTGGCATCGATGTGTAAAAATGATTTCGGCGTGGACCACGTACAGTTTACATGGGATTTGATTGATCCGTGGTGGCCTGAGGAACTTAGAGACGCAATGGCGGCTGATTATAAATGCGCTTTTGAGAAGGAGGGCGTGAAGATAGACGCAACCTTCGGAGGGCTTGCCTCTTATTCTTTTGCGCATTTCCTTGCCCCTGCAAAGGAGCAGAGAGAGGCTGCATTCATATTTTTTAAAAGAGCGGTTGACCTGACGCTCGCAATGGGTGCGAAGATTCTCGGTTCTCCGGTGGGCGGCATGAATTATGACGATGCAAGGGACGCAGATAAAAGAGAACAACTCTATCAGGAGATGCTTGAGTATTTAAGAAAGCTTGCGGCTTACGGAAAGGAAAAGGGGCTGGAGGAGATTCATATCGAAGCGACTCCTCTCATCACGGAGTTTCCGCACAGCCCGTCCGTGTGCAGGAAGATGATGGAGGATTTGGACGGTTCAGAGATTCCGATTAAGCTTTTGATTGACTGGGGCCATGCGCTGTATAAGCCGCTGTTAAAGGAAGAGGCGGATATCGAGCTTTGGTTTCGCGAGTGCGCGCCTTATATCGGTTCCATCCATCTGCAGCAGACGGACGGAGAGTGGGACAGGCACTGGGATTTCACCAAGGAAGGCATAGTGACGCCAGAGCTTATAAAGCGTGCCACGAAAAATGTGGGACTTGACAATATCCCGCAGTACCTTGAAGTAGTGACCATTTTTGAGGATGATGACGATGCCGTCTATGATTCTATGAAAAAGACGATGGATTACCTTCACAAAGAGTTGGATTAGGGAGTGCTTCATATGGAATATAAAGAGATGTATGAAAAAATATTGGAAGAACACCGCAAGGTATATGAAAGGCTGAATCAGGAGGGAATGCGCAAGTTTATTGAGGAAATCAAGGCGCATGAGAGAATTTTCCTGATCGGCGTCGGCAGAGAGGGGATGTCCACAAGGGCATTTGCCATGAGATTGATGCATATGGGTAAGGAAGTTCACTGGATCTGGGACGATACAACTCCGTCTATCAGAGAGGGAGACCTTGTCATTGCAACGCTTGGAGACGGCAGTATCGGCCACATCAACTATATCTGCGAGCGAGCAAAAGAAGCGGGCGGCATGATTTACGTAGTGACCGGTTCTCCGAGCGGAAATACGGCGAAAAATCTTGCGGATAAAGTGTTTTTCCTGCCGGCGGCGGTTTACCGGGGAACGGATGACGTAGTTCCCTCCTTCCAGCCGATGGGAAACCTGTTTGAGCAGTGCCTTCTTATTACCTTTGACATGATTATCATGACGTTGGTTGAAGAGACACCGGGTTTAAGCTTTGAGAAAATGTCGAAGAGACATAGGAATGTGGAATAAGGAGGCATACATACAATGAAGAAAATACTGAACGCTGACGTGTCGAATGTAGTAGAGGAGATGCTTGCGGGCTATCTTTGGGCCTATAAAAAGTATTATAAAAAGATTGGCGATTACAATGCGTTTCAATACCGCGCAGGCAGAAAAGATAAGGTCGCTCTGGTAATCGGAGGGGGGAGCGGACATGAACCGCTGTTTTCCGGGTATTGCGGAGCGGGCCTTGCAGATGCGGTGGCCTGCGGAAATATCTGTGCGTCGCCGAACCCGGAACTTATCTACGAGACGGCAAAAGCAGTCGACCAGGGCAAGGGAGTGCTTTTTATCTACGGGTGCTATGCGGGGGATAACCTTAATTTTGATATGGCGGAAGAACTCTGCCAGGCGGACGGAATCAAGACGGCCCATGTGCGCGTATGGGACGACTTTGCGTCCGCACCGAAGGAAAGATATTACGACCGCCGGGGAATTGCGGGCGACGTATTCGTTATTAAAGTCGCAGGAGCAGCCTGCGATGCCGGCCTTGAGTTTGACGAGGTGGTACGGATCGCCGAAAAAGCAAGGGACAATATCAATACCATCGGACTTGCAACCTCTCCGGGAACACTGCCGGGCAACGATAAGCCGACCTTCGAGCTGGCGGACGACGAGATGGAGTTTGGTATGGGTCTTCACGGCGAACCAGGTATTGAGCGGACAAAGATGATGCCTGCGGACGATATGGTTGACCGGATGTATCGGGAAATTAAAGCGGAGATGGGACTGAAGGAGGGAGATAAGCTGGCTGTACTTGTAAACGGACTCGGTTCTACGCCTCTTTTGGAATTAAATATTGTTTATTATGACCTCCACAAGCGTTTTGCAAAGGACGGGCTGATTATCCACGATGCGGAGATTAAGACTTACTGTACCTGTATGGAGATGGGCGGATTCTCTATCACTATCCTGAAGCTGGACGACGAGCTAATAAAATATCTGGATGCGCCGTGTTATTCCCCGTACTATGCAAAGGGGGAGCTTACGGGAGCCTCCTATCAGGCGGAGGATACCGTCGAGGAGGAGGAGCCGGAGTTTGATGAAAACGACATAGAAGAGGCGGAAATCGTAAGAAGCAAAAGGGGTGAGCTCACAGAACTGAATGCAGAGGATGCAAGAAACATGCTTATCTACATTGCCGATAAGATTATAGGGAAGAAGCCGTATCTTACAGAGGTGGACAGCGCAATCGGCGACGGCGACCACGGTATCGGAATGGCCGGCGGCATGCAGAAGGCAAAGAAAAAGCTTATGAAGATGCAGGGTGAAGAGAACGCATATAAATTATTTGAAACGGCGGGGCAGGCGATGCTTATGTCTATGGGCGGAGCGTCCGGCGTGATTTTCGGCAGCCTTTACCTTGCGGGCGCAAAGGGGATGGAAGCAAAGAGTGTCCTTGCGGCGGCGGACCTTGCGGCGATGGAGAGGAAAAGCCTTGCAGCGATCAAAGAGCGGGGGAAAGCAGAAGTGGGCGATAAGACGATGGTAGACGCACTTGCCCCGGCAGTGGAAGCGCTGGAAGCAAATAAGGATCAGAGTCTTCTAAAGATGCTGAAAGCGGCGGAAGAAGCCGCAAGAACCGGGATGGAGAATACGAAAAATTACACTGCAAAATTCGGACGGGCAAAATCACTTATGGAGAGGGCGATCGGGCATCAAGATGCAGGGGCCACATCCGTGTATTTCATCTTTCAAGGGATGCGGGAGTTCGTTGAGGATGCCATGCAGTAGTTTGGTTTCTCATGTTTGATATTACAGGATGGGGGTTGCCCGTCTTTAAGAAGGAGGGTGTCGGATATGGACAGAAAGGTCAGATGGGGAGTTTTGGGGTGTGCACAGATAGCTAAAGTGCGGACGGTTCCGGGACTTCTTAAGGCGTCAAATGCTAAGCTCTATGCGGTGGCAAGCAGGGGAGCAAAAAAAGCGGAAGAATTAAAAAATAGGTTCGGGGCTGAAAAGGCTTACGGCAGTTACGAGGAGCTGTTATCGGACGAAAAAGTGGAAGCGGTTTATATCCCTCTTCCAAATTCAATACATTTTCAATGGGTAGAAAGGGCCGCGAAAGCGGGGAAGCATATATTGTGCGAGAAACCGCTGGCGCTTGATGAGGAGCAGGCGGCGGCCATGTTTGAAATATGCGCAGAGAACCATGTGCTTTTAATGGAGGCATTTGCGTTCCGTCATGCGCCGCTTGTGCAGAAAGTGAAGGCGCTGATAGACGAGGGCGCCGTGGGGAAGGTGAAATATGTGGAATCCCACTTAACGGACCTTCTTACGGATATGGGAAATATCCGCATGGACAAAGAGCTTGGCGGCGGTGCGTTTTATGATATGGCATGCTACAATATCAGTACGATTAGTTATCTTCTTGACGGGAGAGAGCCAAAGAGCGTGAAGGCATTTGCCGAGATGGATGCGGAACATGGCGTGGATACAAGCAATACGATGCTTTTTAAGTATGAGGACGGAGTGCAGGCGGCGGGCTATTCGTCTTTGAACTCCTATGCAAGAGGATACTATGCCGTCGTCGGAGAACAAGGACGGATTGAAGTGCCATGCAACTATAACTGCAGGAATATCTGCAAATTTACTTTGACGACGGGCGGGCATGTAGATAACGTGGAAGTTCTTGATGAGAAGAAGACAGAATACACCGTCATGTGCCCGGATAATTACATGCTGGAGATTGAGCAGTTCGGAAGATGTATTTTAGACGGGGAGAAACCGTATGTATCAAAGGAAGAGACTCTTTTGAATGCCCGGATTCTTGACAGGGCTTTTAAGGCGGCGATTCGTCCATAGTCTGTAGAAGTTATGAAAAAAAGGCGGGAATCAGAAACGAAACATTCCCGTCTTATTTTATATCCGCAGGATGAGTTTTTTTGGCCGGGTGCAAATGGCAGCGGCGGAAGTTATCTCATCTGAAATATGGAAAAAAGGTGCATCCGATAGAAATAAATGGTAAAATAGAGGGGATAAAAAGGAGGGTATGGCTATGGAACATTTTTTTGCATTGAAAACAGATGAGATAATGCCGCTTGAGAGGGAGAACCAGCAGGCGGTAAAAAATCTTGCCGGGGAGTGCATGGTACTTCTCGAAAATGACGGAGCGCTGCCGCTTCGCAATTCTGAGCGTAGAATCGCACTGTACGGAAACGGGGCGAGACATACGGTAAAAGGCGGTACCGGCTCAGGCGATGTGAATACGAGGGAGAATGTCAATGTGGAGCGGGGGCTTTTGGAGGCCGGTTTTGACATACGAAGCGGAGAATGGCTTGATGAATATGACACCGTGCTTGCCTGCGCCAGAAAGGATTATATGGAGAGCGTAAAACGGGAGACGAAGGACAGGGGCGTGCCCGTACATATGGTTCTGTTTGAGCGTCCCTTTGAAGAGCCGCAGGCGCCGCTTATTGAAACAAAGGAGGCCGCAGAGACAGCCGTTTATGTACTTTCAAGAAACTCCGGGGAGGGAAAGGACAGGGAATATAAAAAGGGGGATTATCTTCTTACGGATCGGGAGATTGAAAACATCCGGTTTCTGGCAAAAAACTATGAAAAGACGATTCTGCTGCTGAATGTCGGCGGAATTATCGACACTGCGCCGCTGAAAGAAATAAGAGGGCTGAATGCGGTGATCCTTATGGGTCAGCTTGGCAGTATCGGCGGCTATGCAGCGGGGGACGTACTTTCCGGAAAGGTGGTCCCTTCCGGAAAGCTTACCGATACATGGGCGAAGGATTACTATGATTACCCGTCATCCAGGGACTTCAGCCACAATAACGGAAATGTGGATGATGAGTATTATTCCGAAGATATTTTTGTGGGATACCGTTATTTTGACACGCATCATGTCGAACCGTCCTACTGTTTCGGATACGGGTTGAGCTATACGGAATTTGAGATAAAAATAGAGGATTTCCGTGTGGAGGATGAGAAAACAGAGGAAAGAAAAGTTTTTTTGGAGCTTGCCGTGACTAATATAGGAGAAGAGTTTTCCGGAAGAGAAGTTGTGCAGGTTTATTATTCGGCGCCGGAGGGAGAACTGAAAAAACCTTATCAGGAGCTGGCTGCATTTGCTAAAACCGCACTTTTAAGGCCGAAAGAGACGGAATGGCTTACCCTTTCCTTTCGGGTTTCGGACATGGCGTCCTATAGCACAAAAGATGCGGCGTGGATGTTAGAGCAAGGGGAGTATATCATCCGGGCGGGCGCGGACTCCGCTCATACGCAAGCAGCCGGCAGCGTGAGGATTGATGAAAAAATTATTACAAGCCAGCTTGCGAACCGTCTGACAAAAGAGAGTGTCTCAGATAAAAAGAACTATAAAGCCCGGCCGGTTCTTGAGGATAGAAAGAAAGGAAAGCGTCTGACCCTTGCGGATGTTAAGACAGGGAACGCCACGGCGGAAGAATTGACGGCGCAGCTTTCAGTAGAAGAGATGGCACAGCTATGCGTCGGTATTGAAAGACGTACGGACAACGGGACACAGGTAGTAGGGAATGCCGCCGAATTAGTGCCGGGAGCGGCAGGACAGACAAGTTCCGCTCTTTATAAGGACAGGGGAATCTTTCCGCTGATACTGGCGGACGGACCGGCGGGGCTGAGGCTGCAGCCGCATTTTAAAGCGACGCAGGAAGGAAAGCTTCTGCCGGGCGGGGAAATCTTTGGGATGAATCGCATGCCGTTCCCGGAGGATACCCCCGATACGGCAATCGACTACTATCAGTACTGTACCGCCATACCGATTGCGACGACGCTGGCACAGTCCTGGGATATGGAACTGCTTGAGCGGATGGGAGAAATCGTAGGTAAGGAGATGAAACAATACCATGTCCACCTGTGGCTTGCGCCAGGTATGAATATCCATCGGAACCCTCTGTGCGGAAGAAATTTCGAGTATTATTCGGAAGACCCGCTGCTTTCGGGAAAGTGTGCCGCCGCAGATACAAAAGGCGTACAGAGCTTAGGGGGACAGGGGACGACTATCAAGCACTTTGCCGCAAATAACCAGGAGGATAACCGGATGTTTTCCAATGCCCATATCAGCGAGCGGGCTCTTCGGGAAATCTATCTGAGAGGTTTTGAGATTGCAGTAAAGGAATCGCACCCTTACTCTATAATGACATCCTACAATCTGATAAACGGAGTCCACGCCGCCAACAATTATGATTTGCTGCAGGCCGTAGCCAGAGACGAGTGGGGGTTTGACGGAGTGGTTATGACAGATTGGTGTACCTCTCAGGATACAAGCTATATGGGGCTTGTTTCAGATAAGTATCCGTGGTCTTCAAGCGAAGGGTGCATCAAGGCAGGGAACGATCTGCAGATGCCCGGATGTACGGAGAATGTTGACGACATTGTCAGAGGGATAGAAAGCGGAGAGGTAATCATGCTTGGAGACCTTCAGTTCTGCACCTGCAACCTGATTAAGACGGTGCTTAAATGCATGGAGTAAAAGAAAAATTGACAGGATATCTGTATGAAATTGAGTTTCGGAATAGAATTTAAGCAGAATGAGTGCAAAGGAGGATTTTAATTATGAATTGTAACATGCCGGAAGTAAAAATCGGAGTAGTAGCAGTAAGCCGCGACTGTTTTCCGGAAAGCCTGTCCGTAAACCGCAGGAAAAATCTGATAAAAGCATATACGGACAAGTATGGGGCAGAGGGAATCTATGAATGCCCGGTTTGTATCGTTGAGAGTGAGATTCATATGGTACAGGCGTTGGAAGATGTAAAGAGGGCAGGCTGCAATGCGCTTGTGGTGTATCTTGGGAACTTTGGGCCGGAGATTTCAGAGACACTGCTTGCCAAGCATTTCGAGGGCCCGAAGATGTTTGTTGCAGCGGCGGAGGAAAGCGGAGACAATCTGGTACAAGGCAGAGGCGATGCTTATTGTGGAATGCTGAATGCAAGCTATAATTTAAAACTAAGGAATGTAAAAGCATATATTCCGGAGTATCCGGTAGGAGATGCAGAGGAATGCGCGGATATGATTCATGAGTTTGTGCCGGTCGCAAGAGCCGTCGTGGGACTTCACAATCTGAAAATCATAAGCTTTGGGCCGAGGCCGTTAAATTTCCTTGCATGCAATGCCCCAATCAAGCAGCTTTACAATATCGGCGTGGAGATTGAGGAAAATTCGGAGCTGGATTTATTTGAGGCGTTCCAGAAACATGAGGGTGATGAGAGGATTCCGTCGGTTGTGAAAGAGATGGAGGAGGAGCTTGGCGCAGGCAATAAAAAACCTGAGATTTTAACCAGGCTTGCCCAGTACGAGCTTACTCTTAAGGACTGGGTGAACGAGCACAGGGGATACCGCAAATATGTGGCGATTGCCGGAAAGTGCTGGCCGGCGTTCCAGACCCAGTTCGGTTTTGTGCCGTGCTATGTAAACAGCCGTCTGACGGCGCAGGGTATCCCGGTCTCCTGTGAGGTGGACATCTACGGGGCGCTCAGTGAATTTATCGGGGCGGTAGTCAGCGACGATGCGGTGACGCTTCTCGATATCAACAATACTGTGCCGAAGGACATGTATGAAAGCGAAGTGAAAGGAAAGTATAATTATACGCAGAAGGATATTTTTATGGGATTCCACTGCGGAAATACAGCGTCAAAAAAGCTTTCCTTCTGCGAGATGAAATATCAGATGATTATGGCGCGCACGCTGCCAAAGGAAGTGACCCAGGGGACGCTTGAGGGAGACATCGTGCCGGGCGACATTACGTTTTACCGCTTACAGAGCACGGCGGACAATATTTTACGGGCATATATCGCTCACGGCGAGGTGCTGCCGGTGGCTTCTAAGTCCTTTGGCTCAATCGGCGTGTTCGCCATTCCGGAAATGGGAAGGTTTTACCGTCATGTGCTGATTGAGGGAGGTTATCCGCATCACGGCGCGGTTGCGTTCGGACATTTCGGAAAGGCATTGTTTGAGGTATTTAAGTATATCGGCGTTTCGGTGGACGAGATTGGATACAACCAGCCGGCAGGCGTAAGATACCCGACGGAGAACCCGTGGAGGTAAGACATATCGTGTACCTGAGAATGACTTGATATTTTTAATCGGAGCGAAGAAAGGAGCGTATAGGTGCATTTTCTTGTAGAAGCACCATACAACAAAAAGATGTTATATATAGGGGTAGATTTAGGAACTTCTGCGGTGAAGCTCCTTCTGATGGACGAAAAAGGCAAGATTCAAAAAATCGTGTCGAGGGAATATCCGCTGTTTTTTCCGCATCCAGGCTGGTCTGAGCAGAACCCGGAGGACTGGTTTCTAGGTTCGGTGGAAGGGATGAAGGAGCTGACTGCACAGTGTGACAAGAGCCGGATTGCGGGAATCAGTTTTGGCGGCCAGATGCATGGGCTGGTGGCGCTGGATTGCGCAGACAGGGTAATCCGTCCGGCGATATTGTGGAACGACGGGCGGACCGGGGCGGAGACGGAGTATCTCAATGAGGTGATTGGAAAGGAGAAGCTTTCGCAATGCACGGCAAACATTGCATTTGCAGGATTTACTGCGCCAAAGCTTCTCTGGATGAAAAAACATGAGCCGGATAACTTTGCGAAAATCCGCAAAATCATGCTGCCGAAAGATTTCCTGGCATACAGACTGTCGGGGACATTCTGCACCGACATGTCGGATGCGTCGGGGATGCTTCTGATGGATGTGAAAAACCGCTGCTGGTCAGAAGAGATGCTTGCTGTCTGCAGCATTACAAAAGAGCAGCTCCCGAAGCTTTATGAAAGCTATGAACCGGTCGGCACGCTGAAGCCGGAGATTGCCAAAGAGCTGGGATTTCCTTTGAATGTAAAGGTGATTGCCGGAGCCGGGGATAATGCTGCGGCGGCGGTAGGGACCGGAACGGTGGGAGAGGGGAGATGCAATATTTCCCTCGGAACATCAGGGACAATCTTTATCTCAAGCAGAGAGTTCGGAGTGGATGAGAACAATGCGCTTCACTCTTTTGCCCATGCGGACGGGAATTATCATCTGATGGGCTGCATGCTGAGTGCGGCTTCCTGCAATAAATGGTGGAGCGAGGAAATTTTAAAGACAAAGGATTACGGCGGGGAGCAGGCGAAAATCACGAGACTTGGCGAGAACAACGTGTTCTATCTTCCGTATCTGATGGGCGAGCGTTCGCCTCACAATCATCCGGAAGCGAGAGCTATGTTTATCGGTATGTCCATGAATACTACGAGAGAGGACATGACACAGGCGGTATTAGAGGGCGTGGCTTTCGGACTCAGGGATTCTTTGGAAGTGGCAAAGAAACTTGGGATTCAGATAGAGCGGACGAAAATCTGCGGCGGAGGCGCCAAGAGCCTGCTGTGGAGGAAGATGATTGCCAATATTATGAATCTGAAGGTCGATGTCATTGAGAGCGAGGAAGGCCCTGCCCTTGGCGGCGCAATGCTGGCGGCGGTGGGGTGCGGCGAGTATCCGGATGTAGAGACGATCGCAAAGAAGCTTGTGAAGGTAGTGGACACGATAGAGCCTGAGGAAGAGCTGGCGGCGAAATATGAGGAAAAATACCAGAGATTTCAAAAGATATATCCGGCGGTGAAAGAGTTGTTTTAAGGATGGCTGAATCTCTGCCGTACGCTGCCAGGCAGCAAGGGGAAGCGTCTGTGCTTCCCCCTTTTGCTGCGATTGGCTTAATCCAGCCTGCATTCCCAAATCTCGCGGTACATACTGCGGCTTTCATCCCATTCGTTGTAAAATTCGCTTTTTGTCTTGTGAAATCCGAATTTCGCATAGAGATGACGTGCCGGTTCCAGGATGTTTAGAGTGCCAAGAGAGAGATGGACATATCCTTTTTTTCTGCAGTAATCCAGTGCTGTTTCAAGCAGCTTATTTCCCAGTCCCTGTCCCTGCAGGTGCGCATCCACGCCGAACCACCGAAGTTTTGCGCTGTCAGTCCCTTTTTTGACAACGGCGATGTCCCCGACGATTTTTCCGTCAAGCTCGGCGATCCACATCTGGCTGCCGTTTAAGTCGTCATAAAGCTCCGCCATCCCGCTGAGCATTTCCTTTTCGTAAAACCCGTTAAAATGATACAGCTCTTCATAGAGCTTGTACTGGAAATAGCAGATTAAGCTTGGGTCTCCCGGCTGGTAAGTACGGATGGTAATATCTTGTTTCATCTTGTATCTCCTCCTTGTATCATAGAAATGTGCAGTTTATTCTTCCGGGCGGTTCAGACGATGTAAATCATTGCCGCGCAGTGTTTTTTCAATAAATGTCATTGCGTCGCACAGCCTTTCCAAGGTCGTATCGTCCATAGCCTTAAGCTTGTCTGAAATCTGCCTGTCGCCGTTTAAATCTATAATTTCAGCCTCTTTTCTGCCCGTGTTTGTCAGCCGCAGCTTTTTCGTACCCTTGCTGCCGGGTACGACTTCCCTTGTTATAAGCCCCTGTCTCTCAAATTTTCCAAGGATTCTGCTTACATAGCTTTTGTCCATATTCAGGGCTTCACAGATTTTTGTGGCGGTAATCCCCTGGCAGAGATAGATTTCAAACAGCACCCTTGATTCGGGCCATGAGAAATCAGTGCCCAGGTAACTTTTATTCATTACGTTCAGCCATACAGTGTAGCAGCGGTTGAACTGCCGTATTTTTTTGATAATATCATTCTTCAAAGCCGTACCTCCTGTTGAAAATCCGCCGGCAGCATATAAGTTGATTTTGTCAACACAAAGGATAACACTATGAGTTGAAAATGTCAACCCATAAAAATATAAAAAGAAAACAGCGGTTCGTACCCTTCACATAAGGAAGTGAAGGGTACGAGGGCATCTCTGTATCAAATTACGGTATAGTCTTGTGGCTATGCCGTTTTTTCTTCTTTGGAACGCTTCTGTTTCAAGCGTTCTTGGAACATTTCTTCATATTCTTCAGCGGATGGGGCGTTGATAATACCGACTCCATTATAGTGAATATCAATAGGATACACTGTCTTTCCGTCTATGA
>CAJTUQ010000027.1:0-7492 GCA_910579335.1 uncultured Dorea sp.
GATGCGCCGATTGCACTGCTTGACGTGTCGTGGGGAGATGAGACGAACAATGAAGAGACCGGCTCCGGTTATGAGGACGGCCATGTTCCGGGAACCGTGCATGTAAATACGGATGAGTATGAGACGCCGAAGGTTTATGTAGAAGAAAAGGACGAAGATTTCAGAAGTGAGTGGCGTTTGATTTCCGACAAGGAGCTGATTGCGCTGGCTGAAGCTAAGGGCGTTACGAAAGACAGCTGTGTTGTAATCGTCGGCTATGAGCCGATGGCAACGACGCGTATGGCAATGATACTCAGATATCTGGGATGTGAGAATGTCCATGTTATGAGCGAGGGCTTAGTGGGCTGGAATGCAAAGGGATATGAGATGCAGTCCGGCATCAATAAACCGGAAAAGGCAAGCTTCGGGGCGGACAAGCCGCAGAATCCAGATTTGATTGATACGATAGACGAAGCGGCGCAGATGCTACAGGATACTTCCAAGTATCAGCTGATTGATACACGTACTATCGAAGAATGGGAAGGAAAGGATACCGGATACGGATACCACGATTTGGCGGGAAGAATTGACGGTACTATCCTTTCAGAGTCCGGAATCGGATATTCCAGCTCCATGTATTATTACAGGAACCCGGACAAGTCGATGAGAAGCAAAGAGGTCTTGGAGGCTATGTGGAAGGAACAGGGAATCGATACCGGAAAGCACATGTCCTTCTTCTGCGGCAGCGGCTGGAGAGCGGCTGAAGAGGCATGGGACGCGATGGTGCTCGGATACACGGACGTGTCTCTTTACAGCGACGGATGGATTGGCTGGAGCAATGAAGGCCATCCGTATATTGACAAAGATGGAAATACCGTGCATTATGATAAGGAGCAGAATAAAGCGGTCCCTGAAAAATAGACAGGCAGATGGGTTTGATAGGAGAACGGAATTTCCGCTCTCCTTTTTCAGCATAGATAAGAACATGAAGCGGATTGTTTTATAAAAAGCTGATAGCAGTGTCAGGGATGAGGGATATGTGATGGAAGACAGAAGAAGACTTGCGGATGGAAGACAGATATGGGTGATAAAGGCGGGCTTTCCCAATGAACCTGTGAAAAAGTATTGGTCTGAGTACGCATTTTCAAATTCGCTGAAAAAATATTTGGAAAGACTGGGATATTACGTCGTCATAGAATCCTGTGACGAGTGGTATGACGATGAGACTGCCGATGCGGTAATCGTGCTGAGAGGCCACAAGGAGTATTTTCCGCTTAGGAAAAATAAAGACTGCATCTATATTATGTGGAATTTAAGCCATCCGTCCACGATAACGGACGAGGAGTACGATTCCTATGACTTGGTCTGCATCGGTTCTGAGACGTATGCTAAGAAAGTCAGAAAGAGACTCCATGTCCCGGTCAAAGTACTTCCTATGTGTGCAGACACGGAGATATTTTTTCCGGGCGAAGGGGAGAGGACGGAGAAGAAATATGACTGGGTATTTGTAGGAAATTCCCGTTTTGTAAAACGCAAAAGTGTCGTCTGGTCCATTGCGCACGGCATTCCTTTGAAAATCTGGGGGGCGAACTGGGAGAAAGTCCTTCCTGAGAGCGCAGACCATGTAGTGGCGGAGAATATCCCCAATGACGAACTGCCAAAGCTTTACAGAAATGCGCTGGTAACGGTCGACGACCATTACGAGGATATGGCATTGAACGGATTTATTAATACCCGCATTATAGAGGCGGCGGCCTGCGGCCTGCCGGTGATTTCGGATTATTCCGAAACATTGGATGCGATGTTTGGCGGCGCGGTGTTATGCTACCGCAATGAAAGTGAATTTGTGGCGCAGACAAAAAGGATTTTTGAGGATTACGATGCGGTCAGGGACAAGGTGAGGAGGCTGTGGCCGATTATACGGGAAAATTACTCTTTCGAGAGACGCACAGGCCAGTTCCGGGAATTTTACTCAGAACTCAGAGAGCATGAAAGAGCCGTAAAAAGGCTGGTTAAATCATTTGCAGAATATGAAACGGAAGCTGTGGAACTGCGTGCGGTACGTGAAAGAGGTCCCATGTTGGGAATTAAGGTATCTGTAATCATACCCGTGTACAATGCAGAGAAATACCTGGCGGAATGTATGGACAGCGTTGTCAGACAGACGCTTAAAGAAATTGAGATAATCTGCATTGACGACGGTTCAACGGATAAATCGCTGGATCTATTAAAAAAATATGCCGGGGAGGATGAAAGGATATCCGTCTATACGCAGGAAAATACAGGGCTTGCCGCAACGAGGAACAGGGGGCTTAAAAAGGCGCGGGGAGAATATATACAGTTTCTTGACAGTGACGACTGCCTTGCGGAAGACGCGGCGGAAAGGCTGTATCAGATAAGCAGTGAAAGGCGCCTGGACATCCTGATTTTTGACGGGGAGACTGTCTATGAGGAAGAAAGCGATAGACAGGAGCATCCGGAATATGACAATTATTATGTGCGAAAGGGCAAATACCCCGAAAGCTGCAGCGGTCTTATGATGCTTTCAGGGATGCGCAGGCAGGGAGAGTATAGAACCAGCGCCGTAATGCAGTTTTTCAGCCGCAGCTTTCTTGAAAGCCGCAAGCTTTGTTTTGATACGGGGTATATCCATGAGGATAACGATTTTACATTCCGGGCGCAGCTTTCGGCGGAAAATGTGGGGTATATGCCGCAGCATTTTTATAAAAGACGGGTCCGCGGCGGCTCCATTATGACGGAGCCGATGGGGGTAAAGCATGTCTATGGGTATTTCCGGGCGTTTTTAAATATGCTGTCCTTTGTGGAGGGCAGAGATTTTGACGCTGACGTGTGGGAGGCTGTAAGTGACATCTTTCAAGGGATGCTGTATAATATAAAGAAATATTTTAGTAACCTTACGTGGCAGGAGCAGCATGCATTTGACGGGCTGGGCGGGAGAGAGCGGATGCTCTTTAAGCTGTATGTGCAGCCTGATTCGGGCGGTTTTTCGGCGCTTGGAAAAGCGCAGAGAGAAAAGAGCGAATTAAATCTCAAGCTCCGGAAAACGTATGCGGAAAAATCAGAAATCAATCGTAAGCTTCAGGTTACCTACGGGGAGAAATACGACAGGGGATTGGAGATTCAGCGTTTGAAAAAAGAACTGGAATCCATTAAGAAATCCAGAAGCTACCGTTTGGCGCGCCTGATAGGGTTTCCAATCCGGATGTTTCGGAAAGCGATAAAAAGGATACAACAGTAAATATGGCGACGGCAGGAGAAGGCAGATGGCAAAGGTATCGATTATTATACCGGTTTACAATGTGCAACATTATCTGGAAGAATGTATGGAGAGTGTTTTGAGGCAGACACTTGAGGATATAGAAATCATATGTGTAAATGACGGCTCTACGGATAATTCATTGAAGATATTAAACAAATTCCAAACCGGGGATAAAAGGATTCGGTTAATTAACAAAGAAAACGGCGGGTACGGACAGGCCATGAATGTGGGGATAGCAAAAGCGGCCGGAGAATATATCGGCATCGTGGAGCCGGACGATTACGTCCCGCCTGACATGTATCAGGAATTGTACCAGACGGCGAAGGAAAATAATCTGGATTTTGTTAAGGCCGATTTTTACCGTTTTACGACAGGAGCAGACGGGGAGAGGGAATTTATTTATAATCATCTGTCCCCGGATTTCGAGCATTACAATAAGGTGTTTAATCCGAGCAGGACCCCGGAGACTCTTCGGTTTCTTATGAATACATGGAGCGGTATTTACCGCCGCGAGTTTTTGGAAGAAAACGGTATCCGCCATAATGAGACGCCGGGGGCGTCGTTTCAGGATAATGGATTCTGGTTCCAGACATTCGTCTACGGCGAGAGGGCGATGATTGTTGACAAGCCTTATTACAGAAACCGCAGGGACAATCCGTCTTCTTCTGTAAACAGCCGAGAAAAGGTTTACTGTATCAATATAGAATATGACTTCATCCGGGGCATTTTAATAAAGAATCCGGAGATCTGGGAGCGGTTTCAATCTATGTACTGGTTTAAGAAGTACCACAACTATATGGGAGCGCTGTGGAGGATGAAAGAAGAGTACAGGAGAGAGTACGTCCTTCGGTTTAGTGAGGAATTAAAGAGAGGCATGGCGCTTGGAGAGATGAAGAGAGAAGTGTTTTCTGATTCGGCGTGGGGACATATCGTGAGCATGACAGAGAATCCGGAGCAATATTATTTGGGACGGGTCTATGCAAAGAGCGTGGATGAGAGGCTGTTTGAGCGTATCAATGAGCTGGAGCAGAAGAACCAGAAACTTAGAGATGAAATCGCAAGGGTGCGCGGTTCAAAATCGTTTCGTCTTGGAAGGATGCTTTTATATGTTCCGGGAAAGTTGAGGAAACGGTTCCATAGAGGGCGGTGAAAGAAAGTTGGCGGGAGAAGATTTGAAAGTGTCGGTAATCATACCGGTCTATAATGCGGAAAAGTACATTGTCCGGTGTATGGACAGCATCGTCGGGCAGACATTACAAGAGATTGAGATTATCTGTGTGGATGACGGCTCTTTAGATGCGTCGGCAGAGATTCTTAAGGGCTATGCCCGGCACGACAGGAGGGTCAGGGTAATAAGCCGGCAGAATGCCGGTGCGGGTGCGGCAAGGAATCAGGGACTTTTGGAAGCCTCCGGGGAATATCTGTCTTTTTTGGATGCGGATGATTTTTTTGAACCTGATATGCTTGAAAAGGCATATTGGAAAGCGAAGGAGCAGGCTGCCCAGATGATTGTGTTCGGCTCAGACCAGTACAGAGAAGACCTGGCAGAATTTCAACGAGTGGACTGGACTATTCGGAAGCGGGCGCTGCCGCCGTACCGCCCGATGAACTTCCGGACGTTTACGGAAAATGTATTCAAAGTATTTGTGGGCTGGGCATGGGATAAGCTGTTTGAGAGGGAATTTGTGCTGAGACACCGGCTGAGGTTTCAGGAGCAGAGAACGTCCAATGACCTGTTTTTTGTCTTTTCAGCGCTTGTGCTGGCAGAGCGTATAGAAGTAGAAGAGACGGTATTGGCGCACCAGCGCCGGGATGCTCCGGATTCCCTATCCCATACGAGGGAGAAGTCGTGGCAGTGCTTTTATTATGCATTGACAGCCCTCCGGGAGAATCTGGTCAGATGCGGGCTGTACGATGAGCTGGAGCAGGATTTTATCAATTATGCGCTGCATTTTTCGCTGTGGAATCTGGATACATTGTGCGAAGAGAAGAGAGAAATATTATATAAAACGCTGAAAAAGCGCTGGTTTAGGGAGCTTGGAATCGCTGGCCGGAAAGAAGATTATTTTTATAATAAGAAAGAATATGAAACGTATCGGAAAATTATGAAAGAACCGTGGAAAACATTTTCCGCCCGTTGACGGGAATTGAAGAGACATATAAGAAAAGGCATGTACACCATGCCTTTTCTTATGTGCGCTTTCGAGGGATTGGTTATAGAAAAATGAAATAAGTAAACCATATATATACACGATATTAATTGGACAGATAAGCAGGGGGACGGGTATAATCAAAAATGAGTAATTGGCGGCATTGTACAGCATTCATTGAGGAGGTAGGACATGAGAATGTGGAAGAAACAAATGCTTTCGAAAATCGTAGCGTTTGCTTTGATATTTGGGTGCTTTGCAGGTACAGGCATCACTGTAAAGGCGGGAATATTTGAAATCAGCGTATCATCGGAAGAGCTGGAAAGCAAGGGAGGAGAGGTGACAGTATCTGTCGCCGGAGAGGAATTAAATGATGAGATATGGTGGACATTGGAAAAACGGACATTCACGCAGGATGGGGAGGAGATTTATGAAACCATAGGGGAAAAGATGAATGCCGCAGAGGTGGACGATACCCGTATGTATTCGGAATTTCCTGTTAATGTTCCGGAAAATGAAGAAACGGAGGATGCGGCATACCGGATTCGTGTATCCAGGACAGAGCCCTTTCATCCCGAATCCGGCGAGTACGTATGGGAAGAAACGGATGTAACGCTTACCGTACTGGCCGGGGATAAAGAGGACACTACA
The DNA here is from genome assembly GCA_910579335.1 of uncultured Dorea sp. GTDB lineage: Bacteria > Bacillota > Clostridia > Lachnospirales > Lachnospiraceae > MD308. Next base: position 6,061 of record CAJTUQ010000027.1, read on the forward strand.
GCAGGGGTACAGCCGCAGGCAGATGCAGGAGAAGAGGAAAATCCGGGGAAAGAATCAGAGGAAGATGCAGAGCCGGATGAGGACAATGACGGGGAAACACTGGAAATGTACGGTGAATCTGAGAATGCACAAAAAGAGGCTGTTATCCCGAAGGAGATAACGCCGCAGGCGGCCTCCGTACCAAAATATCATAATATTCCGGCGTATCAGCAAAAGGATATTTTCAGTACGGAAACAGTAAGAATCAAAGGGGTTCCCACAGAGGAAATTACGGGCGGCGTGAAGAAACCGCTCACGAAATCAATCAAATTTAAAATCTTTAACTGTACAAAGCAGAAAGTAGAGCAGTACGTGCAGTCTCAAAATGGAATGCTTCCGGACTTAAATCTGGTGAAAGACCACAATTATATAATTTTTGCAGTGAATTCGGAATACCAGATGAAGAATACATATATCTGGGTAAAAGGGAATCAGATCGTCGATATTAAGAAAAATGCCGACACATATGATTATCCGGAGCTTACAAGCCTGCAGCTTTCAAAAAGAGGCAGTGTTACGGATGATCCTGAGGACACAGACAGAGTGCTTGTAAATCTTCCGGTTTACTACAAAGAAGGCAGGATGTTCGGGATTAAAGTCAGGCTGGTAAGTGATGTTGAGACGGTGGAAGCCATCAGCGGCGGAAGCGATGGAAAGATTCTTGTCAATCTTCTGGAAGACGTTACCTATATGGTTACCGTAGATAACAGCAAATATGACGTGGAGATGTTTCCAATTGCTGTAAAAGACAAGTCAGAGTATGAGGGAGCCAGATATTATTATGACCATTCAAATTGTAAAAGGGTTACGGAGCTTCATCTTATAGATAAAAAGAATGCGCATAAAAATGATAAGACAATTACAAGCCTGTCGGGAAATACGACAATATCGGGCTTTAATTTCAAGGATTTTCTTGCAATGGAGAAAAAACTCAGTAAGAGCCTTGTGACAGAATTAAGCGGCAAAGACTATGACGTGTTTGATATCAGCGTTGTCAATCCGCACAGGTGGGAGATTTCGAAGCTTGCAGCCGGAAACTTCCATATCACGGAGAAAATCAGTTCAAAGAAAAAGGTCCGTCAGGTTTACTGCATAAACGGTGCGGGGAAATTAGTACCGCTTAGTTTTAAGCAGGAAAAGAACATGGTAAGTTTTTCGATGAACAGCTTATCGATACATCCTGTCGTAATAGAGTACAAGGGAAGCTCTTCCTCGGCGGGAAATCAGACCGGTACAGGCGTAGAAGTCGAAAAGATTACAGTCACCGGTATGTCTAAAAGCATTGCCGCCGGAAAAAAGATTCAGCTGAAAGCGAAGATTACGCCTTCGGACGCTTCAAATCAGGCGGTCAAATGGACAAGTTCGAATAAGAAATATGCGACCGTAGATTCAA
>CAJTUQ010000027.1:7560-29034 GCA_910579335.1 uncultured Dorea sp.
GCCTCTGCGAAGGACGGAAGCGGAAAGAAAGGCACCTATACGATAAAAATTAAGAAGAATGCGGTTACGAAAATCAGCCTTAAGGCGAAAAAGACGGTAAAGGCCGGAAAGAAAGTAACCGTAAAGGCCGTGGTAAAGGCTAACGGGAAAAAAGCCAATAAGAAATTGTCATGGACAAGTTCGAATAAAGATTATGCCGTAGTCAACTCAAAAGGGAAGGTTACGGCAAAAAAGGCGGGAAAAGGAAAAACCGTTAAGATTACTGCAAAAGCAACGGATGGAAGCGGGAAAAAGAAAACGATAGCGATTAAGATTAAATAACCGGAAAAGGAAAGGGAAAGAATATGAAGAGAGAGATAAGACGGATATTGGCATGTGTAATAGCATCGGCAATGTTTTTCAGTAATTTTGCCGGAACGGGTGCAGCGATAGTAAAAGCAGCGGTGTCAGAGGATGATTTATGCGTGAAGGCTGTAGACGGGGAGGGAAACCCTGAAAAGGGCGTATCTCTTATGCTTGACAGTGAAGACGGGGAAGATTTTGATATTGTGTTTGACGAGCCGACCGATGCAAACGGCGAGGTGCTCATAGAAGCAATTACTGATGAGGCAATGGGAGATTATTTTCTCAAGCCTGCAGAAGACAGCGGGTATACGTCTAGCGATGTTATAAAAGTTTCTTTTGAGCGAAGTGGCATCTTGGTAAACGGATATTCAAACCAGGGGAAGGTAGTTGAGATCCATGTAGAAAGTACGGGGGGAGGACAGCCGTCGAAAGCCCGTATTGATTCTGTCGAGTCATCTGTGCAGGAGGCGGACAGGGACGGACAAAATGCAGTGATTACCGTAAAGGGAGCGAATCTCCCTCAAAAGCTGAGCTATCAAATCTGGTACAGAACAAAAGTCGGAGGAGAAAATACGGCAGGAGGCATAAAGTCGGCGGCGGCATCGGGTTCTGATACGGTGCGTCAGATTCAAGTAAGCCTTCCGGATGCTTCCGCATATCCGGACGCAGTTCAATGGATCGTGAAGGTGATAGAAATAGAGAATCCCAAACTGAGCGACAGCTGGACGCCGGTAAGTATCAATATTAAAGAAGATATTCTGACCGAGGAGACGAAGGCGGCCCTGCAGTCGGCAATCGATGGGATGGCGGCGCTTAAAGAGTCGGATTATACAGTTAAAAGCTGGAAGGTATATAGCGGGGCCGTAGAGACGGCCCGGCCGCTGCTTACAAAGCAGGACGCTACAAACACGGAATGCAAGACGGCAGTGAAAGCCATAGAGAAAGCGAAGGCAGCGCTTATCCTCGTTAAGGATCTTGCGGCCGCTCAGACGAAGGCGGCCTTGAAGACGGCGGTCGAAGAGGCGGAAAAGCTCAATGGGACGGATTATACAGAAGACAGCTGGAAGGCATACCGGAAGACAATCGATACGGCAAAGCTTTTGCTTGCAGATGAAAATGCTATGGAAGTACAGTGCCAGACAGCCTTAAAAGAAATCGAGAGAACAAAAGCGGCGCTTACCATTAAGACGATTCTGGTTTCAAAGATTACAATCAGCGGTGTTTCCAAGAAGATAGCGGCCGGTAAAAAGATTAGGCTGACGGCGGAGGTATCGCCTGCGAATGCGTCAAATAAAGCATTGAAATGGGAATCTTCAAACAAAAAGTATGCAGCGGTAGATGCAAAAGGAAATGTTACGGTTAAGAAAGCCGGGGCGGGCAAGACGGTGGCAATTACGGCTGCGGCTCTTGACGGGAGCGGGCAGAAAGCAGTTTATAAGATTCAGATTCAGAAAAACGCCGTTAAGAGTATCAAGTTAAAAGCTTCCAAAACTGTGAAGGCCGGAAAGTCATTAAAAGTTAAAGCAACTGTGAAGGCTACAGGGAAAAAGGCGAATAAGAAGCTGAAATGGACAAGCTCGAACAGCAAATACGCAGCAGTATCTTCGAAAGGAATTGTAAAGGCGAAGAAGGCTGGAAAAGGAAAGAAAGTTAAAATTACGGCAGCAGCCACAGACGGAAGCGGTAAGAAGAAAGCAGTCACGATTAAAATCAAATAGCGAATCAGGCTTCCGGGAGGGAGCTGCCCGCAGGCTTCTATTATTTAAAATTGTAAAAGATAAACAAAGGTGTGGGATGAATGGGCAGAGAAAGTAAAAAATGCTGCAAAGTGTCTGTCGTTATACCTGTATATAATGCGGATAAATATATCGGACAGATGCTGGAATCAGTCTTAAGACAGAGCTTTAGAGAGATAGAGGTCATCTGTGTAAATGATGGCTCCGAAGACGATTCCGTAAAGATTATTAAGAGATTTATGAGCCGGGATTCAAGGATAGCGCTTTTGGAACAGCCGAATAGAAACGCAGGTGCCGCAAGAAACAGAGGGCTTAAAAAGGCAGGGGGAGAATATGTCGTTTTCTGGGATGCGGATGACAGGTTTGACCGGAAAGCTTTGGAACTTATGGTGCAGAAAATGCAGAGGAAGCAGGCGGATATATGCGTGTGCGGCGTCTGTGAATTTATGCGGGACGGGAAAGTGTATGAGACGGACGGATATCTAAAGACGGGATTGATTCCGGATAAGGAGCCGTTTAACAAATACGACATATGTGAAACGATTTTTGGCTTTGCGTCAAATGTCGTCTGGAATAAAATGTTCCGGCGGCGGTTTCTTACAGACAATCATCTGTGCTTTCAGGAGATCCGTCAGGCGAATGACACGGCATTTGTAATGAAGGCGTTATATCGGGCGGATAGAATCGTATGTGTTGACAAATATCTTGCATTTTACCGGACAGACCATGCAGACAGTCTTACGGGTAATTCTTCCAAGACGCTTTTTTGCCCGTATGAGTCCTATCTGTTCACATTGCAGGAGCTTTATCAAGAGCCGGAGTTTCCTCTTGTAAGAAGAAGTTTCAGGAATAAGGCCGTGAAAGGCATGTTCCGCGCTCTGAATATACAGACTTCTTTTGACGCATATAAGGAGCTGTACCAGTTTCTTAAGCAGGAGGGACTTGAAAACCTCGGACTGGCGGAGTGTAAGAAAGAGGATATGGAAGAGGAATGGATGTATATGGATTTGGAACGGATAAAGACGGTATCCGCAGAAGAATTTTTGTTCTATAAAGCAAAGGAACGGATGAGTGACAGGGACCAGCTGAAATATACATTGAGGAGAGTGCGCAGAAGGCTTGCCCCGCTGCTGGCATTAAACAGCGGGCTGAAGGGTATGAAGGGATTTTTAGCAAGATAAGCGGGGACGGATAAATCTTACTTCGGATTGTTATTTTCCGCAAAATAGGATATACTAAGTTCGGCATAATGTAATTGGGTGAATATGAACATCCCTTGGTTTGTTTACAGAGTGAAAGGAAGATGAATATGAGTGTATTGCATTTGACAAAGGACAATTTTAAGGCGGAAGTATTGGATTCAAAGGTTCCGGTACTCGTAGATTTCTGGGCAGAATGGTGCGGGCCATGCCAGATGATAGGACCGGTAATCGAGGAGATTGCGACAGAGGTTACAGATGCGAAAATCTGTAAAGTGGATGTAGACGGGCAGCCGGAGCTGGCAAGGCAGTACAAGGTGTTGTCGATTCCTACGCTGATGGTATTTAAGGACGGGGAACTTGTAAAAAGGGAAACCGGGGCCAAACCGAAAAATGAAATTATGGATATGTTGAAATAAAGGTGAAAGAAACCGTGCGATCAGGAAATTTCCGTTGATTTTTCCATCTGATAATATTATAATAAAACTAGTATGAGCAGTGTCTTACAGAGACAGACTTTGCGGAGGTGATTAGTTTGATAGGCGGTATCTATGCACAGAGCCTTTATTTTAACAATTATCAGTATGGAAATACAGTGCGCAGAGCGGACGGGCAGGTGAACCGGACAGAAGCGGCGGATAAGACGAATCAGGTACAGGCGGCGGGCAGGACAGGAAAAGTAGTAGCGGTGAGCCGTGCGGCGAATCCGGGCGCACCGGTAGAGCCTGTAGATCCGGTTCCTGTTGTGACGAACGAGTCTTCAAGCGGAATCGGCCGGATGATTCCATTTATGCGCAAGGGAGCCGACCCGGTGGAGATGGCGGTGCGGATGCGCATGGAGCAGTACGACCCGTCTAAAGACAGCCAAACGGTAGCAGTGCAAGGTTCGAAGTCCGCAGCGATAGCAGGGCAGGCTGTGACAAATGAGGCTGAGGCAGGAATAGAGGGAGTTTTAAAGGCTGCCGAAGAGGGCGAGTGCCAGACTTGCGAGCAGCGGAAATATCAGGACGGCTCGGATGATCCGGGTGTTTCTTTTAAGACTGCGTCCCATATAGCGCCTGAGCAGGCGGCATCTGCAGTAAGAGGGCATGAGATGGAGCATGTGGGCAGAGAGCAGGCAAAGGCAAAGAGAGAAGAGCGCAAGGTAGTGAGCCAGAGCGTGAGCATCCATACGGATATTTGTCCGGAGTGCGGAAAAGTATATGTTTCCGGCGGTACGACCAGAACGGTGACGTCGGCGGATTCCAAACCGGAACAGGAGAGCAGCGCACAGCAGAGGAAACCGTTTTTTGCAGTTGCTTAAACCGGACGGTGTTTTAGAATTTGATAGTAGAATTTGCAGCGGTATTGGCAGGAAGGGGCTGATGCCGCTGTTTTGTTCCCGCGGACAGCCGCTGTATACAGGAGGAAAAATTTAGAGATGAACAACTATTATCTTGCCCCGCTGGAGGGAATTACAACCTATATTTTCCGCAATGCATACCACAAGTTTTTTTGTCCGATGGACAAGTATTTTACCCCGTTTCTTGTGCCCCACAGCAAAAAGGGGTTCAGTGCAAAGGAAAAAAGAGAAATACTGCCGGAAAATAACAGGGGCTTATATCTTGTGCCGCAAATTATGAGCAATCATGCGGACGAATGTTTAAAAACGATTGAGAAGCTCCGGTTTTACGGGTATAAGGAAATAAACCTGAACATGGGCTGTCCGTCGAAGACCGTAGTGTCGAAAGGAAGGGGAGCCGGTTTTCTTGCATTTCCAAAGGAGCTTAACTTCTTTCTGTCCGAAGTGTTTGAAGGAATCGGGAATACGGATATGGAAATTTCCGTAAAGACCCGTCTGGGAAAAGAAGATGCCGGGGAATTTCCATGTATTCTTGAGATTTACAATCAATATCCGATTAAAGAGCTTATTATCCATCCGAGAGTCCAGAAAGATTTTTATAACAATGAACCGGATTTTGGGATGTTTGCCTGCGCAGAGGAGAACAGCAAAAGCTCTGTCTGTTATAATGGAGATATCTTCACGGCGGAAAAGTATGAGAGCATCCGTCTCAGATTCCCGAAGGTCCAAGCGTTTATGCTGGGAAGAGGCATATTAGAAAATCCGGTTCTTTTGGAGCAGATACAGGGGAAGGCGGTGAAGGTGCACACGGAAAAAGAGCGGATTTCCCATTTTCTTACGCAGCTTTTGGAGGATTACATGGCTCTTGGCATGGGAGAAAAAAATGTCCTGTTTAAGATGAAGGAAATCTGGTGTTATCTTGGAAAATCGTTTCCAGGACAGGAAAAGACGCTCAAAAGTATCCGGAAAGCAGAACGGCTTGACAGATACAGGGCGGCGGTGGAGGAATTGCTATAAACTTCTTTACATTTGTTATGGCATGAAATATAATGATAAAAGTTCTTTTGGAAGGAGATTTGTGTGATGGAAGACGTGAGAAAAAAGGTATATGAGGCGTTAGACAAGATGAATATCAAATATGAGGTAGTAGAGCATGAGCCGGTTTATACGATGGAGGATATGGACAGGCTTGGGCTTACGAAAAAAGGCACTCTTTGCAAGAATCTTTTCTTGCGTGACGCAAAAGGAAAGCGGCATTTTCTTGTAACGGCGGACGAGAATACAAAAGTAGATTTGAAGTCATTGGGAAAGAAGCTGGGAGCGGGGAATTTAAGTTTTGCTTCAGAGGAAAGACTGGAAAAGTACCTGGGATTAAAGCAGGGAAGCGTTACGCCCTTCGGACTTATGAATGATGCGGACCATGCGGTAGAGTTTTTTATCGATAAAAGCTTAAGCAGGTGTAAAAGCTTAGGAATCCATCCTCTTGAAAATACGGCGACGGTATTTCTTTCATATAAAGACCTGGATAAGTTTCTCTGGAATCTGGATGTAGATGTGATTCCGGTGAAGTTTTAGCATGAAAAAGAGACCTGGCGGCGGGTCTCTTTTACTTTTTGCGGTTATCGCATTGGGTGTAAAAGCTTTTCAGTTCATGAAAGCTTTCTTTAAACTTTTGTGATGTGGCGGAAGGATTGCGCCGGATCATGCCGATAGCCTTCTGATATTCCTTGAGTCTGCGCGCTTTCAGAGAATGCTCGATATGTTCAAGGCGTGCGCTAAATTCGCAGAGCTCCTTTCTGTACGAGGAAAACTTTGTGTTTTCAGCCGGAGAAAGCCCGGAATCTGTCAGTGTATTCAGCTCTGCAATAAAAGCTTCGGTCTTCTTTTTAAGCAGTGCAAGGCGCTGCGCCTTGTGCCCTCGTCTTTCTTTCAGCTTGTCGAAAAGAGCGGCTTTATGCAGAGTGCTTGAGAGTTCGGCTTTGTGCATGAGGAGCTTCCGGTTTTCTTCTATTTCCGATTCGATTTCAAGCATATGGGTACGGAAATTTTCAGAATTGCGGACGATGCTTTCGGATACGTTTTCAAGCCTGCTTTCTAAGGATGACAGTACGGCATTGCTTTCGGAAAGTTCTTTTAAGAGTTCGCGCAAATCAAGTGCGGACTGGACGGATTTTGTCGCATCGACAGCGAAAACGCCCACAAGTACGGTGGAAAAAAAGCTGGCGGCGTCTTGCGGGATTTTGAGAATCCATTCTTCAAAGGGAAGATGCATTAATTTCACCATAAGGACAGAGAACAGCCCCCATCCCAATGACGAAAACAGGCAGATATAGCCGTTGAGGTTAAAACGATGGCTGCTGTAATCCCAGTAACGGACATGGAACAGGTATTCCATGACGTCTCCTGTCAGGTATTCCAGAGCAGTGGCGCCAATCATGCCGAACAGGAAGATAAGGGGAATGCTGTCTCGCACAGGGAGAGTAATTACGAGGACGGTGATTGCCCCAAAGCCGTATATAGGAATCATGGGGCCGTACAGAAAGCCTCTGTTGACCCAATGTTTTTCCAGGGCGGAAACGTAAAGACATTCCCATATCCAGCCGAGAAAACAATATAAAAAGAAAAATAACAGCCATTGCGCCTGTGTGTATATCATCTGTATAAGCCTCCTGAATGTATATGTTTTTTAGTTTATCAAAGATGTGAGGGAAATGCAATTCCGGGCCATGTAAGAATTTATATTTTTTTAATTGCATGTTGGGGCGTCTGGAAGTACAATGTATGATGTCAGGTTAGAAACTGCAGGTGTCAAATTTACTTATACGAAATGCGAGGAAAACTATGGAACAGCAGCAATATAAATATACAGAAACATCCGGGCCGGTAAGGAAACCGGAAAGCCGGTTCTTGCGCATATGGGGTCCCGTTCTCATTAAATGGGCAATCGGCATGGGCGTGTCTATGATTGCGGTGATGCTTTTTGAAAGTCTTACCATTCTTAAAAAGAGCGGTGTCGATGTGAATGCGGTGCAGAATATGGCGCAGGCGAAGGAAATGATTACCCGGTACATGTTGGATGCGTCTAAATCCGCCGAGCTTGCAAGGGAGGCGACGGAGGAATTGATGAAGTACACGACGCCGATTGAGGGGATTGCCGCATTTTTGACGATTCCGGTCCTTCTGTTTATGTTTCATAAGGACACGGTTCGGGAAAAGCTTGCAGGAATCATACCGAACAAAAAGGCCGCTCTCTGGAAATATGCGGGAATCCTTGTGATGGCTGCGGCTATGACGCTGGGGCTTAATAATTTAATTGAAATCAGCGGTATTATGGCAGTGAGCGAGGGGTATGAAGAGGCGATGGATTCCTTTTATGCCGCTCCCTTTGCGATGCAGATCGTATGTCTTGGAATACTGATTCCGGTATGTGAAGAGCTGGTGTTCCGCGGACTGATGTTTCGCAGGCTGCGGCCGGGCAATTCTTTTTTTGCCGCCGCACTTTATTCTTCTTTGGTATTTGGTTTTTTCCATATGAATATGGTGCAGATGATGTATGGCTTCTTTCTCGGTTTTACGTTTTGCTATCTGTATGAGAAATACGGTTCAGTGAAGGCGCCTGTGGCGGCCCATATCTCATCAAACGTATTATCGATTGTGCTGACAGAGATAAACGCAATGGAATGGATGGCAAAAGAGCCTGTCCGAATGGGGGTTATTACCGTTTTGTGCGCAAGCGCGGCGTCTACGATGTATGTACTGATCCGGAAAATAGAAGAAAGACCGGACGAGGCGGAGAAAAAATAATTGTTTACAAACAGGGGGAAACGTAGTATAGTGGTTAAAAATTGAGTGAAAGGATTTTAGATATGGGTGAGCAGAAAAAGAAGCGCCGTTTGGGGCTGCATTGCTCGGAATTTGAGCACGACAACTGCGGAATCGGTGCAATCGTGAATGTAAAGGGCAGAAAAAGCCACAGTACAGTGGCAGACGCCTTAAAGATTGTTGAAAATTTAGAGCACAGAGCTGGCAAAGATGCCGAAGGTAAGACGGGAGACGGTGTTGGAATCTTGTTACAGATTTCTCACAGGTTTTTCTCCAAAGTCTGTAGACCTCTCGGCATCTTTTTAGGTTCAGAGAGAGATTACGGCGTGGGAATGTTTTTCTTCCCGCAGGATGAGCTTAAGAGAAATCAGGCGAAGAAGATATTTGAGGTTATCGTGAAAAAAGAAGGGATGGAGTTTCTCGGATGGCGTCAAGTGCCGGTCAAGGCGGAAGTTCTCGGAAAACGGGCGCTGAAATGCATGCCTTGTATTACACAGGGGTTTATTGAGCGGCCAAAGGACGTTTCGAGGGGAATTGATTTTGACCGGAGGCTTTATGTCGTGCGCAGAATTTTCGAACAGAGCAGTGACGATACGTATGTGGCGTCTCTTTCAAGCCGCACCATCGCCTATAAGGGAATGTTTTTGGTCGGGCAGCTGCGCTCCTTTTTCGGAGATTTGCAGAATCCGGATTATGATTCTGCCATTGCACTGGTACATTCGCGTTTCAGCACGAACACGAATCCAAGCTGGGAGCGCGCGCACCCGAACCGCCTCATCGTACATAATGGCGAAATCAATACGATTCGGGGCAATGCGGACAAGATGCAGGCGCGGGAAGAGAATATGGAGTCGAAATATCTTAAGGGCGAGCTCCACAAGGTTCTTCCCGCAATCAATAGCTCAGGCTCTGATTCGGCAATGCTTGACAATGCCATAGAGTTTATGGTTATGAGCGGCATGGAGCTTCCGCTGGCGGTAATGATTTCCATACCGGAGCCGTGGTCAAACACGAAGAATATGTCCCAGAAGAAAAAGGATTTTTATCAGTATTATGCGACGATGATGGAGCCGTGGGACGGGCCGGCGTCCATTTTATTCAGTGACGGCGATTGCATGGGCGCAGTGCTTGACAGGAACGGGCTGCGGCCGTCCAGATATTATATTACGGACGATGATACTTTGATCCTGTCGTCGGAGGTGGGCGTATTGGATATTGACCCGGCGAGGGTCGTTGTGAAAGAGCGGCTGCATCCGGGGAAAATGCTCCTTGTGGATACCGTGAAGGGAAAAGTGATTGACGATGAGGAGTTGAAAGAAATCTATGCGGACCGTCAGCCTTATGGCGAATGGCTTGACAGTAATCTGTTGAAGCTGAAAAGTTTAAAAATACCAAATAAACCGGTTCCGGTATATTCGAAGGAGGAGTGCAAAAGGCTGCAGAAGGCTTTTGGATATTCCTATGAAGAAGTGAAATCTTCCATTTTAAATATGGCGTTAAACGGGAGCGAGGGGACGGCGGCGATGGGAATCGACGCGCCTTTGGCGGTTCTTTCCGGCGTGCATCAGAATCTGTTTGGCTATTTCAAGCAGTTGTTTGCGCAGGTTACGAATCCTCCTATCGACGCGATCCGGGAGAAAATCGTTACGTCCACGACGGTTTATATCGGGGAGGACGGCAATCTTCTGGAAGAAAAGGCGGAAAACTGCAAAATGCTCAAGGTTGAAAATCCGATACTTACCAACACGGATTTGCTCAAAATCAAGAATATGAAGACGGAAGGGTTTCAAGTTGCAGAGATTCCGATCATCTATTATAAAAATTCAGGACTTGAGAAGGCCATTGATTATCTGTTTGTGGAGGTAGACCGGGCTATCCGGGGCGGGGCGAATATTCTGATTCTCTCTGACAGAGGCGTGGACGAGTATCATGTGGCGATGCCGTCGCTTCTGGCGCTTTCCGGATTGCAGCAGCATTTGGTGCGCACGAAGAAAAGAACGTCCGTTGCGGTTATTCTGGAGACGGGGGAGCCGAGGGAGGTACATCATTTTGCCACGCTTTTAGGCTATGGCGCTTGTGCGGTAAACCCATACCTTGCCCATGAGACGATACGGCAGCTGATTGATTCGGACATGCTGCAAAAGGATTTCTATGCGGCGGTGGATGATTATAATCAAGCCGTTCTTAGCGGGATTGTGAAGATTGCGTCCAAAATGGGAATTTCAACGATTCAGTCTTATCAGGGGGCGAAGATTTTTGAGGCAGTCGGGCTAAAGGAAGCGTTTATACAAAAATATTTTACAGATACGGTAAGCTGTGTGGGCGGTATCGGCATAGAGGAGATTGCAGAGGACTATGTGGCAAGGCATTCGCAGGCTTTTGATCCTCTTGGCCTTGAAGCGGACCTCTCTCTTAACAGTGTAGGACAGCACAAGTCAAAGAGCGGCGGTGAAAAGCATCTGTACAATCCCCGGACGATCCATATGCTCCAGCAGGCAGCAAGACGGGGGGATTACGGACTGTTTAAGCAGTATACGGAGATGGTAAATCAAGAGGGGGCATATATCAACCTCAGAGGGCAGTTAGATTTTAATTATCCCAGGAAGGGAGTCCCTATTGAGGAAGTGGAGAGTGTGGAGAAAATCGTGACAAGGTTCAAGACCGGCGCCATGTCCTACGGCTCTATTTCAAAGGAAGCCCATGAGACGCTGGCGATTGCAATGAACCGGCTTCATGGGAAGTCGAACAGCGGAGAAGGAGGGGAGGAAATCGACAGGCTTGGCACAGACCGTTGTTCTGCCATTAAACAGGTTGCGTCAGGGCGTTTTGGAGTCACGTCCAGATATCTTGTCAGCGCCAAAGAGATTCAGATTAAGATGGCACAGGGCGCAAAGCCCGGCGAGGGCGGTCATCTTCCCGGAGGAAAGGTATATCCGTGGATTGCAAAGACGAGACATTCCACGCCGGGAGTCAGCCTTATTTCGCCGCCGCCTCACCATGATATTTACTCGATTGAGGATTTGGCGCAGCTTATCTATGACTGTAAAAATGCTAATAAGGATGCGCGTATTTCCGTAAAGCTTGTATCGGAGGCGGGCGTAGGCACCGTAGCTGCAGGAGTGGCAAAAGCGGGAGCGGGATTGATTTTGATTTCCGGTTATGACGGCGGTACGGGAGCCGCTCCTAAAAGCTCTATCCACAATGCTGGACTTCCGTGGGAGCTTGGTCTTGCGGAGACCCACCAGACACTGATTCAAAACGGCCTTAGGGAGAGAGTCCGGATTGAGACGGACGGTAAGCTGATGAGCGGGCGCGACGTAGCGATTGCGGCCATTCTCGGCGCTGAGGAATTTGGGTTTGCCACCGCTCCTCTAGTTACGATGGGGTGTGTGATGATGCGGGTATGTAACCTGGACACCTGTCCGGTTGGCGTTGCAACCCAGAATCCAAAGCTCAGGAAAAGATTTACGGGTAAGCCGGAGTACGTGGTGAATTTTATGAAGTTTATCGCAGAGGATTTAAGAGAATATATGGCAAGGCTTGGGGTGCGTTCTATCGATGAGCTGGTGGGGCGGACAGAACTTTTGAAGGTGAAGGAGACGCCTGTTTCCGAGCGGGCGGCGGCACTTGATTTATCCCAAATCCTTTATAATCCGTACGAAGGTACAAAGACGCCGATGACTTTCAATCCGAAAAAGATATATGATTTTGAGCTGGAAAAGACGCTGGATGAGAAAGTTCTTGTGAAAAAGCTTCTTCCGGCGCTTGAGAAAAAGCAGAAGAAAAGCCTGGAGGTGGAGGTAAGCAATATTAACCGGACTTTTGGCACTATGTTTGGTTCCGAGATAACAAGGCGGTATCCCGAAGGGCTTGAGGAGGACAGTTATGTGGTGAAATGCAAAGGTGCGGGCGGACAGTCCTTTGGGGCGTTTATCCCGAAAGGCCTGACGCTGGAGCTTACAGGAGACAGCAATGATTATTTTGGAAAAGGGTTATCCGGAGGAAAGCTTATCGTATATCCGCCGAGAACGGTAAGGTATAAACATGATGAAAATATTATTATTGGAAACGTAGCGCTCTACGGAGCTACGAGCGGAAAGGCGTTTATAAATGGAGTCGCCGGAGAGCGGTTCGCAGTCCGAAATTCCGGTGCGTCGGCCGTAGTGGAGGGCGTGGGAGACCACGGATGCGAGTACATGACCGGAGGATGCGTGGCAATACTGGGAAAAACAGGGAAGAATTTTGCCGCCGGAATGAGCGGAGGAGTGGCCTACGTGCTGGATACGGACAACAGTCTTTACCAGAATGTGAATAAGAACATGGTGCTGATTCAAAAGGTGACTTCCAAATATGATGTCAATGAGTTGAAGAGCATGATAGAGGAACATGCGGCATACACAGATTCGGAAGCTGCAAAACGCATATTGGATAATTTTACGGATTATCTGCCGAAGTTCAAGAAGATTATCCCTGTAGACTACGAGAAAATGATGACGAGGATTCTCCAGATGGAAGAGCAGGGGATGAGCAGCGAACAGGCGAAAATCGAAGCGTTTTATGAGAGAAAGGAAGGCAGATTATAGGAGGCGTGTGAAATGGGAAAACCGACAGGATTTATGGATTACGTAAGACAGGATAAAAAGGCGGAGGCACCGAAGTCAAGAATCAGGCATTTTCAAGAATTTTACACCCCTCTTTCCAGGGAAGAGCAGCAGCGCCAGGGGGCGCGGTGTATGTCCTGCGGAGTGCCGTTTTGCCAATCGGGGCAGATGATTATGGGGATGGCAAGCGGATGTCCCCTGCACAACCTTGTGCCGGAGTGGAATGATTTGATTTATCGCGGCAACTGGGAGGAGGCATATCTCCGTTTGAAAAAGACGAACAATTTTCCTGAGTTTACATCAAGGGTGTGTCCGGCGCTCTGTGAGGCGGCATGTACTTGCAGCCTCAACGGGGATGCGGTTTCAACAAAGGCAAACGAGTATGGGATTATAGAAAATGCCTATAAAAAAGGATATGCCGATGCAAAACCGGTAAAGGTGCGCACTGGAAAGAAGGTGGCGGTTATCGGTTCGGGACCGTCCGGCCTTGCGGCGGCGGATTTATTAAATCGGAGGGGACACAGCGTGACGGTTTTCGAGCGCGAAGACAAACCGGGAGGGCTTCTGCGCTATGGGATTCCGAATATGAAGCTGGAGAAACAGATTATCGACCGCAAGATACGGTTACTGGAGGAAGAGGGAATTACCTTTGTGACAAACTGCAATGTAGGGAAGGAGAAAAAGGCTTCTTCTATTATAAAGGAGTTCGACCGGGTGGTTCTTTGCTGCGGCGCTTCGAAGCCGAGGGATATCAAGGCGGCAGGAAGGGATGCAAAAGGAATTTATTTTGCAGTGGACTTCTTGAAATCTACAACGAAGGCACTTTGGGCAAACGATATGAAGCTAAAGGACGGCGCTTATATTTCGGCGAAAGGCAAGCGCGTGATGGTAATCGGCGGCGGTGATACGGGAAACGACTGTGTGGGAACATCCATGCGCCACGGTGCAAAGTCTGTGCTCCAGCTTGAGATGATGCCGAAGGCTCCGGATGAGAGGGCGGAGATGAACCCGTGGCCGGAGTGGCCGAGAGTATGCAAAACCGATTACGGGCAGGAGGAAGCGGCGGCAGTGTTCGGCGCGGATCCGAGAGTATATCAGACAACTGTAAAGGAGTTCCACAAAGATAAAAATAATCATGTGTGCAAGGCAACGCTTGTGAAGCTGGAACCGAAAAAGGATGAAAAAAGCGGGCGTATGATGATGGCGGAGGCTGCCGGAAGCGAATATACGGTAGATGTTGACCTTGTACTCATTGCGGCGGGATTTTTAGGATGCGAGGAATATGCGGCGGAAGCTTTCGGGGTGGCTGTGAATGCGCGGGCAAATGTTGAGACTCCGGAAGGAGAGTACCGTACGAGTGTTAAAAATATATTTGCCGCAGGGGATATGCACCGGGGACAGTCGCTGGTAGTGTGGGCCATCCGGGAAGGCAGGGAAGCGGCCAGAGAAGTGGATATCAGTTTGATGGGTTATACAAATCTGGACATACAATAAACTGCCGACTGGATTACTGTGAAAAATATTATAAAAATATTGCAAAAACATAATGAAAGAGTTATAATCATACCAGATATGGGTGTTTGGCACTCCTAGAATACATATTTTGAGGATGATTAATAATGAAAAGATTTGGGACAAGGATATTAACCGCTGTATTGGCAGGTTCTTTAATAGTTATGCCTGTTTCGGCTGCACCTACAGTGGATGAGTTAAAGGAGAGCAAGGAGTCTGCACAGGGAGAGGTAAATTCCTTGAAGGCTCAGCTTGGAAAGATTGTCGGAAAGATAGACAAGCTGGAGAGAGACTTAATTAAGACAAGTAAAGAAATCGATACGGTGACGGTCGAGCTTGGCGATGCAAAAAAGCTTGAGAAGCAGCAGTATGAAGATATGAAGCTCCGTATCAGATACATGTATGAGCAGGGCGATGCCAGCGCTCTGGAGGCTCTTGTAAATGCGAAGGACTTTTCAGACCTTATGAATAAGGCGGAGTATGTGCAGAAGGTTCACGCATATGACAGGCAGAAGCTGAATGAATACGTTGAGACAAAAGAGAAGGTTTCCACTCTTAAGACGAAGCTTGAAAAAGAAAAGAAAGATATGGAAGGCATGCAGACGGAGTATGAGACAAAGGAAGAAGAGCTGAACGATATGATTGTCTCAAAACGTGCAGAAGTTGCGGATCTGGACGTGCAGCTTCAGGAAGCGGTTGCAGAAGCGGCGCGGAAAGCCGAGGAAGAGGAAAGAGCGCGCCGTGAGGAGGAAGAGCGGAAAGAAAGAGAAAAAGCAGCGCAGAGCGGCGGGACCAGCACCGGAAATATCGGCGGCAGTTCGACTGACAATGATGGAAACGGCAGTGACGCAGGCAGTGGCAAAGGAACATCAAACAACAGTAAAGATGACGCCGATAGCCAGGGAAACAGCGGTGGCAATGACAGTGCTTCGTCAGGCGGAGGAGCAGCGGCGGCAAGCGCAATTGTAAGCGCGGCCTATGGTCAGCTTGGTGTGCCGTACGTTTACGGCGGTGCCAGCCCGTCCGGGTTTGACTGTTCTGGTCTTGTAATGTTCTGTCATCGTGCAGCGGGTATTAGCCTCGGACATTCGTCGGGCTCTCAGGGCAGCGGCGGCAAAAGCGTTTCAAGCCCTCAGCCGGGAGATGTTGTCTGTTATGCGGGACATGTCGGTATCTACATCGGCGGCGGCAAGATGATACATGCTCCTCAGACAGGGGATGTAGTAAAAGTTGCCAGTGTGTCCAGCGTACGGGGCGGGGCAGCCTGGTATAGAAGATATTGGTAAACTATATATTGATATATGGAATTAAGCTATATGATATAGAAAGGGCGGTAGTGATACCGCTCTTTTTTATAGTATAAATATGTCGTTTTCTTGAATTTTTTGGAAATTACAGTAAAAACATTGAAAAAGGATAAGAAATGTAGTATCCTGTCTTTGAGTATGCGGGGGGCGTATAACGAAGTAAATATATAATTAATAGGATGGGTGAAGATATGAAAAGACGTTTCTTACAGACGCTCATCACAACATTTGTGATGAGTTCTTTAATTGTAACGCCTGTTCTGGCTACACCTCAGGACGATGTAAAGTCGCTTGAACAAAAGAAAAGTCAGGCAGAAGCGCAGGCGAACAATGTCAACAATGAGCTGGTAGGACTTCTTGTGGATTATGATGCATTGCAGAAGGATATGCAGACACAGGAGCAGAGAATCAATGATGCGGAAAGCGACCTCAATGATGCGAAGGCGAAAGAGAAGCAGCAGTATGAGGATATGAAGCTTCGCATTAAATATATGTATGAAGAAGGAAATACAGGTTTTCTCTCCACGCTTATCCGCGCCGAATCTTACACGGATTTGGTGAGTAAGGCAGAGTATGTGCAGAAGGTGCATGACTATGACCGTAAGATGCTGGACGAGTACGTGGAGACGAAGAACGAAGTCGCGGACTTGAAGGACAATCTGGAGGAAGGCCAGGCAGAGATGCAGGCGTTGTCGGACGAGATGGTAGTGCAGAAGGAGAACCTTGAGACTACATTGACGCAGATGCGAAGCCAGATTGAGGACTTTGACAGCCAGCTGATACAGGCAAAAGAAGAAGCGGCCGAAGAACTGCGGCGCATTGAGGAAGAGCAGAGGGCAGCGGAAGCTGCGGAGGCGGCTGCAAGGGAAGAGCAGGCTGCAGCGGAGGCTGCGGAAGCGGCCCGGCAGCAGGCGCAGGAGGATGCGCAGGAAGAATCCGGCGGAGAACAAGGGGATCAGGCTGCACCTGATTCACCGGACGTATCTGAGGATCAAAGCGAAGAATCCGGTGAAAAGCCGGCGAAACCGTCAGGCGGCGGAACAGACGGAAAAGAGGATAAGGATAAAGACAAGGACGACGATAAAGATAAAGTCGGCGATAAAGACAAAGATGACGATAAAAAGCCGGATAATGACAGCAAGAAAGAAGATGACGATAAAGAGGATGCCGGCACGTCCGGCAAACCGAGTAATGCTTCGTTAGGACAGCAGATTGCTGACATGGGCTGCAACTATATTGGAAATAAATATGTATACGGAGGCAGCAGCTTAACCAACGGAATCGACTGCTCAGGATTTGTTCAGCAGATACATAAAAAATTCGGCATCTCTACGCCGAGAACGTCGGGTGCGATTCGTGGCAAAGGGAAGGCCGTGAGCTATGCGGACAGGATGCCTGGAGATGTTATCTGTTACAGCGGACATGTGGCTATTTACATAGGAAATAATAAAATTGTCCACGCTTCTAACAGTGCGCCATACCCGAAGGGCGGAATCAAGATTTCATCGCCGGCGAATTATCGTACTGTGCTGGCAGTAAGAAGATATTGGTAATACACGGCGGCATATAGCAAAAAAGTTGTATATTATATAGGAACACAAAAAGCAGGTCAGGAATGTCCTGCTTTTATATATTGCTTTTTTTATTGGCTTATATTTCCTGCAAAAGACTTGAAATCAGAGTATGATTGTGCTATCATTGTTCTGTTACAATAAACACGCATATGTTTGCCGGAGACGGTGCTGGATCTTGGTTAGACTAGTTTCAAAGGCTTATGCTTATGCGGAAGAAAAACCAATGGAGGGAAATAATATGAGCGTTATTTCAATGAAACAGCTTTTAGAAGCGGGTGTTCATTTCGGACATCAGACAAGAAGATGGAACCCTAAGATGGCTCCGTACATTTACACAGAGAGAAATGGTATCTACATTATTGATTTGCAGAAATCCGTAGGTAAGGTTGACGAGGCTTATCAGGCAGTGGCTGATGTGGCGGCAGAGGGCGGCACGATTTTGTTTGTAGGAACAAAGAAGCAGGCGCAGGATGCAATCAAGACTGAGGCTGAACGCTGTGGAATGTATTATGTAAATGAGAGATGGTTAGGCGGTATGCTTACCAACTTTAAGACAATTAAGAGCAGAATTGCACGTCTTAAGGATATTGAGAGAATGTCAGAGGACGGCACGTTTGATGTTCTTCCTAAAAAAGAGGTTATCCAGCTTAAAAAAGAGTGGGAAAAGCTTGAAAAGAACCTCGGCGGAATTAAGGATATGAAGAAGATTCCGGACGCTATCTTTGTAGTAGATCCTAAAAAAGAGAGAATCTGTGTGCAGGAGGCTCATTCGCTTGGAATTACTTTGATTGGTATTGCCGATACGAACTGTGACCCGGAGGAGCTGGACTATGTAATTCCGGGTAATGATGATGCAATCCGCGCAGTTAAGCTTATTGTTTCTAAGATGGCTGATGCGGTTGTAGAAGCAAACCAGGGAATGACAGGCGACGATGAGGCATATTATGATGAGGCAGCAGAAGAAGAGGCTGTTGTTGAAGAGTAAGAAGTGCAAGCAGTTTAGGAGGAAGATAAAATGGCAATTACAGCTAGTATGGTAAAAGAGTTAAGAGAGATGACCGGTGCGGGAATGATGGACTGCAAAAAGGCTCTTAACGAGACAAATGGCAATATGGACGAAGCCGTAGAGTTCCTGAGAAAGAACGGCGAGGCGAAGGCGGTTAAAAAAGCCGGAAGAATCGCAGCAGAGGGTATTGTTATGGCGGATGTTGTGGATGGTAAGACGGCGGCAATCGTTGAGGTTAATTCAGAGACGGACTTCGTGGCAAAGAATGACGAGTTTAAGGATTTTGTTGCAAATGTTGTGAAACAGGCGCTTGCGACATCATCCGCAGATATGGATGCATTTCTTGCAGAGACATGGGTGGCTGACGCATCCCAGACTGTAAAGGATGCTCTTGTTGCGAAGATTGCAAGAATCGGAGAAAATTTAAATATCAGAAGATTTGAAAAGCTTACCTCTGACGGATGCATCGTATCCTATATCCACGGCGGCGGACGTATCGGCGTACTTGTAGATGCTGATACGGATTCTGAGAACGACGAGGTTAAAAAGTGTCTCAGAAATGTAGCTATGCAGATTGCGGCTATGTATCCGAAGTATGTATCCCGTGATGAAGTATCACAGGAATATCGCAGGCAAAGCAGGAAAATCCGAACAAGCCGGACAACATTATTGAAAAGATGATTGTCGGACGTCTGAATAAGGAGCTGAAGGAAGTATGTCTGTTGGATCAGGTATACGTACAGGACAGCGACCTTACGGTAGGAAAATATGTTGAGAAGGTTGCAAAGGAGAACGGCGCAAATATCAGCATTAAGAGATTCATCCGTTTTGAGACGGGCGAAGGCATCGAGAAGAAGAAAGAAGACTTTGCGGCTGAGGTTGCAGCGCAGATGAACGCATAAGGCGAAGTTTGCCTGGTTATTTTGAATGAAGAACCCCTTGTGAATGGCGGAGAATGTCATTTGCGAGGGGTTTTGGATTTATATAAGCTTACTTATCACAAAAATGCTGATTGGAATCCATCTTAAAGTTTTTGAATATTAGTCTGAATTAAGTAATATAATTGTATTAACTTATGAAATGTATAATTCAAGAAATGGAAAGGAATGGTTGTTTAATGGGTCCCACAATTGATCAGTATTTAGTGGCTAATTGCTTATATATGATTGATGAATTCAATATGTTGTATAGGGGATGGGATAAGCCGGAATTGAAAATTGAGGCAGATGAAAAGTTCAATGAAATGGATATAACAGTGAGATTGGGATATCCGTTCAAACAGAATGTCCATTATACAGCAGGAGAAAGTGGTAGAATAAAGAAAGCGCAGAAAATAAATCATGATTTATATATAGGGCAAAGGGATTTTAGAATCGAGGTGAAATATTTAAAAAATTGGATAAGTTCAGCTAATACAAGAGTGGCAAGTAAAAGTTGGTCAGTGTTTCAGCAAGATTTTGACTGGTTGATGGACGAAATAGATAATGGGAAAGGTGGAAAGGTTGCGTTTGTGATTGGTTGGTTTAATTGTGTAGATTCATTTTCACAATTAATTCAGTTGGGTACAGGCAATGGCGCTTACCCTTTGGCGGATGAAAGAAAACTGGCATATTTTCCTTTTTTAATTAAAAAGGATAAAAATGCTCCCAAGCAAACAAAAAATTTAACATATGATTATGTGAATGCATATACAGAAAGTCCGGTAAGAATTTCGTCTGACCGAAAAGGAAAATATAGATGTATGTTTATTGGCGAGAAAGATGATAAATTCCATTTTGCCTTGTATTATGGAGAATAGAGAATGCAAAATGATTACAAATTAAAGTCTGGCATACACTTGTGTAATTAAATAAAAAAATAGGTTGAATATATCCTATAAATTAAATATAATAAAACTATCAGGAGGTATGGATGATGACAATAAATACAAATACAATGGTTTCTATTACAGAAGCAAATCAGAACTTTTCAAAAGTAGCAAGGTTAGTGGATGAGCATGGGACAGCTGTTATATTAAAAAATAATGTACCAAGATACCTTGTCATAGATTTTAGCAAAGCAGAACATGATGCTGTTGCGTCAAATGAAGATGTGTTGAGTATATCAAAACGAGTCATTGAGAAGAATAAGGAATCTTATGAGGTGCTTGCAAAATGATAAAGTTGACAAAAGAACAGATTCTATTGCTTCACACTCAGTTAATAGAGACTACCGGGGGAAGTGATGGGATTAGGGACATGGGTCTGCTTGAATCTGCATTGGAAAATCCTTTCCAATCCTATGGTGGAGAAGAATTATATCCGAGCATACAGGCAAAGGCGGCAAGACTTTGTTATGGACTGGTTAAAAATCATGCAATGATAGATGGCAATAAAAGACTGGGATGTCATACTATGTTAGTCTTTCTGGCATTAAATGGTTATGAGATGGAATATGCACAGAAAGAGCTATCAGATTTAATCTTAGATGTAGCGGCGGACAGAAAGCAATACGAAGATATTTTACATTGGCTGTTGGTGCATCAGATGTAAGCCAGATGGTTTAGAGCTTTTTCCGATAAAATCTTTAAAAAAGTAATGGATAAGGATGTGTTGAAGTTTATAAATTTGGGGGAAGAAACTTACCCCCCAAATTCCCCCAAATGGAAAATGGCTATCCCCCAAATTTGAAAAATCAGAAATCGGAAATTTTAGAAAGCAAAATGAATTTTCCCCCAAAATAAAATTTGGGGGATGAAGCTGAAAAGGCATTGATTCAGAACAGTCAAAAATCACCGCAAAGCCAGTAAAATACATAGTTCCGGGGATATGCGGCCGGGACAAGGAAAAGGGAAAGTTCGAAAAACAGATGAATCAGTAAACTTCTGAATGAAATTGAT
This sequence comes from uncultured Dorea sp., assembly GCA_910579335.1. Classification (GTDB taxonomy): domain Bacteria; phylum Bacillota; class Clostridia; order Lachnospirales; family Lachnospiraceae; genus MD308. Next base: position 28,883 of record CAJTUQ010000027.1, read on the forward strand.
TCACGAACCCCTGAAAATCCCATAAAATGGGCATTTTCAGGGGTTTTTGCGTTCTAAGGAGAGGTTCATAATTTCTTTTAAATTACCGTATTTTGAGTACCAATTTGGGGGATTTTTGGGGGAAGAGTTGGGGAAAGGGGAGAAGTTTGCTT